>CAVFEO010000001.1:0-43198 GCA_963621425.1 bacterium
AAATACTAAAAACAAATTATTGGTACAATATTTAGTTTTTGTTACAAAAATATTGTAAGAATTTGTATTTATAATAATTGCAAATAAAATTAAAGTGTTATATAATATATTTATTAAAATATAAGGTGATGTTATGCGAAAAAATAAAATAACAATAGATAGATATAATGCAGATGAGGCTGTTGGGCTAACAAGCGAGCAAGTAGAGGCAAGAATGCGTGTTGGCTTAAACAACCCAAGCAATAGCAAAAGTGGTGTAACTTATTTTGGTATTGTTTTAAGCGAACTTTTTACTTATTTTAACATTTTGTATATGGTAATAACTGCAGTTTTAATTTATTTGGGGCACGCAAACCAGTTAACATATTTGTTTGTAATAATTCCAAACCTTTTAATTGGCATTTGGCAAAAGTGCAGAAGTAAATATAACATAGATAAGTTGTCGCTTATGACAAAAACCAAAGTAAAAGTTATAAGAGATGGCAAAGAAGAGTTAATAGATACAGAAAGCATTGTGCGTGATGATATTATTTGTTTTAAAACTGGTAGTCAAATATCAAGCGATTCACTTTTAGTTTCTGGCGAGTGTGAAGTTAACGAATCTATGCTAACAGGCGAAAGTTTGCCGGTTAAAAAGCACTCTGGAGATAGGCTTTATGCAGGTTCTTTTATAACAAGTGGCGTATGTACTGCACGCGTTTATGATGTTGGGCAAGATAACTATATTCATAAACTTGCATCAAAGGCAAAAAGATATTCTAAACCTAAAAGCGAAATTTTGCGTACGCTTAACAGTATAATTAAAGTTATTGGTATACTTATAATTCCGCTTGCAATTTTATTGTATTTCCGCATAGAAAATGTGGTTAAGGTTGCTGGTGCTATGATTGGTATGATTCCAAGCGGTATGTTCTTGCTAACAAGTACCGCACTTGCTGTTTCTATGATGAAGCTTAGCCAAAAAAATACCCTTGTGCAAGAAATGTACTGTATAGAAATGCTTGCACGTGTGGATACAATTTGTATGGATAAAACCGGCACTATAACAGATGGCACTATGAGCGTGCAAAATGCGTTTTCTTTTAGTGAAGAAGTTAGCATAGAACAGGTTAAAAATCGCATTGCGTGTATGCAATCCACCGTTAAAGATAACAACTTAACAAGCCTTGCGCTAAACGAGTATTTTGGCATATCGCAAGGCAAAGCAGTTCAAGAAGTTTTAGCGTTTTCTAGTGATAGAAAATATTATGCCGTTCGCTTTGAAGATGGTGCTTTTGCTCTTGGCGCGCCAGAGTTTGTGTGTGATATTAATAAGTATTCGTTTGTAAAAACTGAAGTAGAAGAAGAAGCAAAACTTGGCAACCGCGTGCTTGTGCTTGTAAGGCTAAACAAACAAAACGAAGCACTTGATGCGTTTGACAAACATAAATCTATCCCTGTTGGTGCAGTAATTTTAGAAGACCATGTAAGGCTTGATGCAATAGAAACAATTAATTACTTTAACGAAAATGGTGTAGATTTAAAGGTTATCTCTGGTGATAACCCGCTAACTGTTAGCGAAGTTGCTCGTAGGGCTGGCATTAAAAATGCAGATAAATACATTTCTCTTCAAGATATGCCTGTTGAAGAAGTGGAAAAAATTGCTCACGAATACACTGTTTTTGGTAGAGTAAGCCCACAACAAAAAGAGGCAATTATTCGTTCAATTAAGGCGCATAACCACACTGTTGCCATGATTGGTGATGGTGTAAACGATATATTAGCCCTTCGTGAGTGCGATTGTTCTGTTGCAATAGGCTCTGGTACTGAGGCTGCAAAAAATGTATCTCACTTAATTCTTGTTGATGATAACTTTGCAAATATGAAGCAAGTTATTGCAGAGGGTAGAAGATGCACAAATAACTTGCAGAGCACAGGCTCTATGTTCTTAACAAAAACATTTATTTGCCTATCACTTTGCATATTCAGTTTAATAAGCGCATATTCTTATCCATTTAGTCCAAATCAACTATTAATGTTAGAATTGTTTGCAATAGGTCTTCCTGGTTTGTTCTTTGCATTGCAACCAAATAAAAACATTATCAAAGGTAAATTTTTGGATAATGTTTTGTCAAAGGCGTTCAGCCAAGGCTTGTGCGCTTTAATTCTTGTTTTACCACTTTACTTTTTACTAAATAGTTCTAACTTTACAGAACCTATGGTGCAAACAATGCTAACTCTTATTGTTACATTTAACTCGTTATTTGTGCTATTTAGGGTAAATAAAAACTTAAATGCATTTAGGCTAACAGTTGCAATTTCTATGTTTATATTAACAACATTTGCATTTTTATTCTGCACAGATATTATTGGTATAAACTTGCTATCTTCAACACCGCTTATTCACTTGTTTACATTTGAATTTGCTTCTTTAAATTTTTACCCACAACTTGTAATTGTATTATGTTTAATAGTTTTAATTTTGCCATTGCAAATAGGGCTTGGTAAATTAACAGACTTAATTTTAACTAAAACAAGGCAAAAACAAAACATAAACAAAGCGGATAATTAATTTTAAAAACAAACACAAAATTAAAATAAAAAACAAAATAAACCGTTTAAAGAATAAAAAGTGCTAAAAACTAGCACTTTTTGTTTTTATGTGTTTGCAAAGTTTTATAAAAAATTTATAGCAATTACATATGCTAAAATATTTATTTGACATTTTACTAATTTAGTGTTAAAGTTAAACCATTAAAGGAGAGTTATTGTATGAATAAGTTTAAACAATACAGGCAAGCAAAAACCGAATATGCTTACTCTCTTTTCAAAAATGGGCAATCGTTTGAAAAAGTTCGTGCATTAATTATTAAAGATAATAAAATTCTTTTAGTGCACAGAATTGCATCTAATATTTATTCTCTGCCAGGGGGCGGGGTAGAAAATGGCGAAAATTATCAAATGGCAGTAGAGAGAGAATGCTATGAAGAAGCCAAGGCTAAAGTTAAGTTTAAAAGCGTTGTAGGTATATTAAATTATGATGTTAATATGACATGTAAAAGTGAAAAGTTTTTATCCACAAGAATAGAATATTATTGCTGGTGCGATTTTATTAGTTTTATAAAAAATAAAAAGTTTTTTGGGCTTAATGGTGAGTTTTTTGAAAAGGTAGAAGTTGTTTGGCAAAGTTTAGACCAAATAGAAAAATGCGGGATTAACGATTATATAGTAGATAAAATTCGTAAAATTCAAGCCAAAATATCACAAAACAAAGTTGTTAAAACAAAATCTGTTACAAGCAAGCAGGGTAGTGTGATACACGCTTTTGCAAAGGGGCAAAAAATAAAAAATGCCACAAAGGTCAAAAAAGAAGTTTGTGCAAACACTAAAGCAGATAAGACACAAAAGTCAAAAGCATCTGCAAATAAGGTAAAAAAACAAAATAAGCTTGCAGAAAAAAATGGTACTAATTAATAGTACCTTTTTTGTTTGTGTTTAGATTGATTAATTATCTTTTATCAAAAAATGTGTCTGGATTGTTTTCGTCATAATCATAAATTGTTACGGCTTTTTTGCTAAATTGGTCCATTGTTTTTTGTGGGTCTGGCTCTTTTGAGTTCGCAACCATTGTAAAGTAAGCATTTTCAATTATTTGTTGTGCTTTTGTTGGGATATAAATGCTTGCAGGGATATCACCGTTTTCTCTGATTATGCTATCTTTTAGAATTTTCATTAATTCGCCTGCAATTTCAGCATCTTGAATTTCGTAAGCCTCGTATACATGTTTTAACATTTTAAGGGTAGGCACTTCACCTTTGTTTGCAATAGAAATTGCAACATCATAAAGTTTTTCAAAAGTGATAGCCTTTTTAATAGGATTGTTGTTTATTTGTTCTTCTAATTTTGCGTATTTGTTTTTTAATAAGTTCATACCTAAATTCTCCCTTTGTTTTTTCGCAAATATTTTACCACAAAAAAAACAATGTGTCAATATTATTTAACAAATAGAAAAGCGGATAAATTAACTTAGATAAAAAGAAAAACGCATCTATATTAAGTGCGTTTTTGTGTTTTACCAATCTAGGTTTGCAGATTGTTCTCTTGCATGATTCATTTCCTCTTCTTTAGTGCGGCCTGTTTTCATATAGTTTTCATCAATATTGTGTTCTTTGTAAAATGCGCTAATTATTTGCTTTTTAGCTTTTATATCTATTTCTACTTGTGGTCTCATTGATGCATCAACAAATTTAATTGAAGAGACAACAAAATGCTCAAGTTCACGCATATTATTTTTGGCTTTTTTGGCATTAACATCTGTAGGGAACATTATTGCGTAATCGGCATATTCTTTGTATAAAATTTTAATAAGTTCAAATATAGACTAATCGTTATCTCTAAATATAAGGTTTGCTAAATCTTCATTTGCTTCAATTACTCGGCAGTTGTCATTTTCTGTTATTTGGCAACTATCTAAAAAGTATAGGCCATTATCTTTTTCTATTACGCAAGCAATATTTGTATAACTAAAACATTGTTTTCCTAAGTTTGTTTGCTTGTTTTCACACACAACACTACTTAGGTTGTCGCAGTTGTAAAAAGCCTCTGCATCAACGCTTTCTACATTTTGCGGAATAATTATTTTGCGAAGGGCAAAACAGTCCAAAAATGCCCGTTTTTGAATTGATTTAATGCTAGATGAGAACTTTATATCAACAAGGCGAGAGCAACGCTCAAAAGCACCATTAGAAATTGTTTGCAAACCCTCGTTAAAAACAAGAGTTGTAAAATCGTTACCAACAAAACTCTTTTTGCCAATTTTTTTAAGCGAGGTAGGGAAGTTAATTTTTTCAAGTCTTGCTTCATAAAACGCCTGCTCGCCAACTTCTTCCAAACCTTCTGGCAAGTCAATGCGTTTAAGAGATGGGCAATATTTAAAGCACTCTTCACTTATTTGTTTTAAGTTTTTAGGCAAAACAACTTCTTCTAAATAGTCGCAATCTTCAAAGGCGTGTGCGCCAATGCTTTTAATGCTATCTGGAATAACAATGCTTCTAAGAAAGTATTCGCCTTTAGCATCATCTTGCCTTTTAACAGAATCAAAATCATAAAAAGCGTTTGGCGCAATTTCTGTTGCATCACGCCAAAACTCTTCTTTGTTTGTTATAAAAAGTTCAATGTTTTGCTGAACATATTCCTTTGTTATAATCATAAAAACAACTCCTTATTATAGTTTGTTGAATATATAAACACCGCTAACCATCAAACCGGCTTTGCTTCTAGTTACAGATTTTCCAAGTGATTGTCTGCTTGAGGCAATTTCTATATCTTCTGTAAACTTAGATACAAATATGCCAGCCATATCTTGAATTAAAATTGTATAAGGCTCTTTTACAAGGCTTGCAAACGCTATTTGAGTGCCGTTTTCTTTGCCTAGTGGGCTAATTTTTACGCCTTTGCGGTTACGAGGCAATATATCAATTTCAGGTAAAATTGTACGCTTTGCGTATGCCTTGTTAGTAACAGTTATAATTTCGCCTTCATTGCTAGAAAGTGTTGCAAATACAACATTATCTTTATCTTCTAAATTAATTGCCTTTATACCTTGTGTTACACGCCCGCTTGTTGTTACATCATCAATTTTAGCATTTAAAATGTATCCGTTTTTGGTTACAAGCACCATAGTTTCGCTAGATGCATCACTTAAACTAATAGATGCAACTTCATCGCCTTCTTTTAGGGCAATACTTTGGTAGCACGCTTTTGCAACATCATATTCTGTTAAAGCACTCTTTTTAACCATACCAAGTTTAGTGAATATAAACATATTAACATTTTTTGGCATTGTTTTAAACACATTAAAGTATACAACGCGTTCGTTTTGGCTCATTTCAAGTATTGAATGAAGAGGCGTTCCCTTATCTTTTAGTTTGCATATTTTAACCTTGTTTAGTGGTACTTTGTAGCAATAGCCAAGGTTTGTAAATATGTACGCAGTGTGTCCCGTTGTTGTTTTATAAACAAACTCGTGCGTATCGTTTAGGGTAGTGGAGTTTGTAAAACTCTTTTGCGCTAATTGATAGTGCTTTGCCTGCATACACTTAATGTTGCCACTAGCAGAAATTGCAACAACAACATCTTCAATAATTTCTTCATCTTTATCTTCGTCATCTTTATCAGAACCTTTTGGCTTTTTATCTGTAATAAGTTTTGTACGACGAGGATTATTGTATTTCTTTTTAACTTCAAGCAATTCTTTTTTAACAACGGCATATTGTGCCTTATCGCTTGCAAGAATTTTAGATAGAGAGGCAATAAGTTCTTTTAATTCTTTTAACTCCTGCTCAATCTTATATTTTTCTAAATTTGTTAGTTTTGCAAGACGCATATCTAGTATTGCTTGTGCTTGTCTATCAGTTAATTTAAACTGTTGCATCAAACCTTGTTTTGCTTCTGTTGTGTTTGCACTTGATTTAATTAACTTAATAATCTTATCAATATTTTTAATTGCAATTAACAAACCTTCTAAAATGTGTGCGCGTTCTTTTGCAATGTCTAGGTCATATTTAGTACGCTTAACAATAACGCCTTTTCTATATTCTAGGTAGTAATGCAAAATATCCATAAGGCCAAGTTGTTTTGGCTTACCATCTGCAATTGCAACCATATTAATGTAAAAACCAGTTTCTAGGTTTGTGTATTTTAACAAGTAGTTCAAAATGCGTTGAGCGTTTGCATCTTTTTTAAGTTTGATTACGGCTCTCATTCCAGAGCGGTCGCTTTCATCACGGATTTCTTGAATTCCAGCAAGGTTATCTTTGCCTTTATCTTCTCTTAATTCGTTTATTTTTTGTAGAAGCGCAACTTTGTTTACTTGATATGGAAGTTCTGTTATAACAATGCTCTTTTTGTCGCCATCAGTTTCTATTTTAACACTTGCACGCAAAGTAATTTTACCCTTACCAGTTTCATACGCTTGCTTAATTTCATCGCCTTCTATAACAATGTTAGCACCCGTTGGAAAGTCTGGCGCAGGTAGAACCTTCATAACATCATCAAGAGTTGCCTTCTTTTTATCAATTATAGTAACAACAGCATCAATAACTTCGCCAAGGTTGTGTGTTGGTATGTTTGTTGCAAGACCAACGGCAATACCGCTTCCGCCATTTACAAGTAGGTTAGGAAATCCCGCTGGCAACATATCTGGCTCTTTAAGGGTATCGTCAAAGTTTAGTGACCAACTTACAGTATTTTTTTCTAAATCTTTTAGCATTTCCATTGCAAGTGGGGCAAGTTTTGCTTCTGTGTACCTCATTGCTGCTGCGCTATCGCCATCAATAGAACCATAGTTTCCGTGGCCGTAAACAAGAATTTCACGCATATTAAAATCTTGCGCCATTCTAACCATTGCATCGTATACAGAACTATCGCCGTGTGGGTGATATTTACCTAAACAATCACCGACAACTCTCGCACTTTTCTTAACTTCTTTATCTGGTGTAATGCCTAAATCATACATTGTGTAAAGTATACGGCGTTGAACAGGTTTAAGACCATCTTCAACTCGTGGCAATGCTCTGTCTAGTATTACATGTTCAGAATATGGCATCATACTTTCGTGCAAAACTTTATCTAAGTTGTTAAAGAAAATTTTAGATGTATCTTTTTCTTCTTTTACTTTAACATCTTTTGCTTTTGCTTTGCTTTTCTTTTTGCTTTCCATAATAAAATCCTTAATAAAATGTATTTGTTTTAGTTGTTTTTAATATTTTTAGCGGTTATTTAAACCTTTTTAGCCAAAAATTTCTTTTCAATTTCGTTTACTTTGTTAAAGTTCGCATTTGCAGAAATATATTCTTTACGCTCTTCAATGTTGTCGCCCATAAGTATGTTTACCATACGCTCTGCTTCAACTTCATCATCTAAATCAACACGCACCAAACTGCGCTTTTTAGGGTCCATAGTTGTATCCCAAAGTTGGTCAGGGTTCATTTCACCAAGACCTTTATAACGCTGTATTGTGTAGCCCTTACCAATGCGGTCAATAGCCTCTGGCAATTCTGCATCGCTATAAACATATTCAACAGTTTTGCCCTTAGACACTCTGTATAGTGGTGGCATACCCATATATACATATCCGCCTGTAATTAACTCACGCATATATCTAAAGAAGAATGTTAAAAGTATTGCTCTAATGTGCGCACCATCTTGGTCTGCATCGGCAAGGATAATTACCTTGTGGTATTTTAAGTTCTTTGGGTTAAAGTCTTCGCCAATGCCTGCACCAAGGGCAGAAATAATTGTTCTAATTTCTTCGTTTTGAAGCACTTGTTCAAGGCGCTTTTTCTCTGCATTAAGTGGCTTACCTTTAAGTGGCAAAATTGCTTGTGTTTTTCTATCACGCGCCATTTTTGCACTACCACCTGCTGAATCACCTTCTACAATAAATAGTTCGTTCAATTCTGCCTTATGGCCTGTACAAGATGCAAGTTTTCCTACAAGGTTGCCAACATCAAGTGAGTTTTTAGCCCTTGTAATTTCTTTTGCTTTTTTAGCAGCCTCTCTTGCTTTTGCTGCGTTTTTTGCCTTGTTTATAACAAGTTCAATGCTCTTTTCAAACTCTTTTCGCTCAACAAGTTTAGCAAGTTCTGTTGTTACAATTTGTTCAACTTCTGCCTTTGCTTCTGGGTTACCAAGTTTTGTTTTTGTTTGACCTTCAAACTGAACATTTTGCATTTTTATAGAAAGTATTGCACTAATACCTTCTCTAAAATCTTCGCCAAGCAAGTTTTGTTCTTTTTCTTTTAAATAGTTATTTTTTCTTGCATAGTCGTTTAGTACTTTTGTAATTGCTGCTTTAAAACCAGTTTCGTGCGTACCGCCTTCGCTTGTTGGAATATTGTTTACAAAAGAGAAGATGTTTTCGCTATAACCATCTGTGTAACTAATTGCGCACTCTAACTTTACAATTTTTGATGAACCTTCTATATATAAGCAAGGAGAGAATAGGGTGGTTTTGCCTTTGTTTATGTAAGAAGCAAAATCTACAAGCCCGCCATCATAAGCATACACAACATCAGTGTCAGTTCGCTCGTCAATAAGTTCAATTCTAAGTCCCTTATTTAAAAACGCAAGTTCTTTAAGCCTTGTGCTTACAACATCAAAAATAAATTTTTCATCGCCAAAAATGGTTGGGTCTGGTAAAAATGTAACAAGCGTACCTTTTTTGTTTGTTTTGCCAACTTCATATAGTGGCTTTGTTGTTATACCGCCATGAACTTTGCCCTTGCTATCTTCTTTTAAGCCAAATTCCACACAGTATTCTTTGCCATCTTTATAAACATTAACTTTGCACCAAGTACTAAGGGCATTCACTACAGAAGCGCCTACGCCGTGAAGACCGCCAGAGTATGCGTAATTGCCATTATCAAACTTACCGCCTGCGTGCAACTTTGTAAAAACAACTTCAACACCGCTCTTTTTTAATTCTGGGTGCATATCAACGGGTATGCCTCGTCCATTATCTTCAACACTTGCAGAATTATCTTTATGAAGCGTTACGATAACTCTATCTGCAAAGTTGTTGCTTGCCTCATCAATTGCGTTATCCACAATTTCCCACAAAAGGTGGTGCATTCCTTTGCTACCAGTTGTACCAATGTACATACCAGGTCTAAGCCTAACAGCATCTAATCCTTCTAATACTACAATGTCTTTTGATTCATAACTTTTTGCCATAAAATGCTTCCTTTTTAATTGTTCAAATTTTTGTACATACAATTAGATAATACTTATTTTTTTAAAATTTTGCAACAAATTTAATTAAAATGCAACTTTTAATAAAATAAATTGGATAAAATTTTAGTTTTAATTGCTTATATTTGTTTAAGTTTTATTAATTAATTTGCATAAAAAAACTGTTTATGGTATAATTTTTGCTGTTAAATAAAAAATAAAAAATAAGGAGTTATTAGTTATGGAAAATGTATGTAATGCTGTAATTACATTTTTATCTGGCACGGGTTTACATATAGCGCAGGCTATTGTTGTTTTCCTTTTGGGCTTGCTTGTTATTAAGGCAATTGTTTCTGTAATAAAGCGTGGAATTATTCAGGGAACAAATAAAAAAACTGTTGCAACATTTGTAAGTTCAATTGTAAATGTTGTGTTAACATTTTTACTTGTTATTGTAGTGTTTAATATTTTGTCAATTCCAACAAGCGGACTTATGGAACTACTATCTGCCTGTGTTCTTGCTGTGGGCTTATCTCTTAAAGATAGTGTTAGCCATATTGCAAGCGGGCTTATTATTGTTGCAACCAATCCGTTTAAAGAAGGCGATTATGTTAAAATAAACGGGCTTGATGGTATTGTAAAATCTGTTAATATTTTTAATACACACATTAGAACTTTTGATAATAAAATTGTAATTGTGCCAAATTCTAGCGTTGTTAGCAACAACATAGTTAATTATGATTCGCTTGCTACTCGTAGGGTGGATATTAAACTTACCGTTGCGTATGGAAGCGATTTAGATAAATGCAAAGAAGTGTTTGCAAAAACTGCAAGCAAAAATCCTAAGGTGTTAAAAGTTCCCGCACCATCTTTTGTTGTTACAGAGTATAAAGATTCTAGCATAGAGTTCACTGCACGTGTTTGGACAAGAAAAGAAAATTATTGGGATGTAAATAACAGCCTAATGGAAGAATATTACAAAGATATGGTGGCGGAAGGTATTGATATACCATTTAATCAACTTGATGTTCATATCAAAGAAGAAAACACCGCTAAAAATACTAAAAAAGTGGATGTGAAAACAAATGAAAAGGAGGTTAAGTAAGATAAATGCAAAACTTTCTTTTAGATATTGTTATGCCAGATAATATTTGGCAAATGGTGGTTTGGTATTTATTACTTGTTGTATGTACAATACTATATTTGGTTGTAAGACACAAGAAAAGAAGCAAAAAACGCAATGAGCTTTTACAAGAAAAAATTAACGCAATAGAAGAAATAAAAGAACAAATGATGAGAGATAAATCGCCAAATAAAAAAGATTTATATTCTGCAACATTTACACTTGCTTCAATTGCAGAATATTGCAAACAAACCTTTGAAGTTAGCCAATTTGTTGTTTATGATGAGGCAGGTAAAAATTTGGATAAAGCAGGAGATTTGGTTAAAAAATTAGATGTTAAAAAATGGAAGGATGACAAAACCAACCACGATAAAACTCTTATTGTTGAACTATTAGATAATGCTGTGCAATATTTAAGCCAAGCATTATAAAAAATAAAAACCTAGTTAATTTTACTAGGCTTTTTTATTTGTATTTAGCAAAAAGTGGCTTAACGAGTTTTTGTTTTGCCCCAATTTTCTACTTTTTTTAGACTGACAATTTCAGTATATTCTTTGCAAAATTTTTTTCTATTTATTACATAGTTTAATTCTTTTTCTAGTTTGTGCACTTTGCCCATGCGTGCGTTGTTGTCGCATGCGTTATAAAATTTTGTTCTTAACTTATATTCTTCCCTTTCTAGTTGGCTAATAGTGCATTTATCATATTTTTTGCCAATTGCCTTTTGTAATAATTATCAATTAATTTCATATATTTTCCTTTTGTTTAATTTGGTCTTTATACTCATAATTTTTTGGCATATTAACAATAATAAAAGCCATTTCTTGTTTTTTGTTTCCTTACACATTAAATTTAAATAGCACAACATCGCCATCTTGCATAACATATTCTTTGCCTTCGCTTCTAACTTTGCCGGCTTCTTTTGCCTGCAAAAATCCACCGCAAGCAATTAAATCGTCATAACTTACAACATCAGCCTTAATAAATCCGCGTTCAAAATCTGTGTGGATTACGCCTGCTGCTTGTGGCGCTTTTGTTCCGCGCTTAATTGTCCAAGCACGCACTTCTTTTTCGCCTGCTGTTAGGTAAGAAATTAAGCCAAGTAGTTCATATGATGCCTTAATTAACTTATCAAGTCCGCTTTCTGTAATGTGCAAATCGTCCATAAACATTTGTCTTTCATCTTCATCAAGTCCGTTTAATTCTTCTTCAACTTTAGCACAAATGCAAATTACTTGAGCTTGCTCTAGTTTAGCAAGTTCTTTTAGTGCAATTACATTAATGTTATCTGGTGCATTTATATCTTTTTCGCCAACATTTGCAACATAAATAACTGGTTTGCTCGTTAGTAGAAAAAATGTTTTCATAAGAGCTTTTTCTTCATCATTTAAGTGCATTGTGCGTGCTGGTTGTTCTGCTTCTAGTTGAATTTTAACTTTGTTAAGTAGATTAACTTCTGCCTCGTAACTTTTGTCGCCACCTTTAAAAAGTTTTGTGCTTTTTTCTAGTTTTTTGGTAACCGTTTCAAGGTCTGCTAAAATTAATTCCAAATTAATTGTCTTAACATCACGCACAGCATCAATACTGCCATCAACATGAATTATTTTTGCATTTTCGTGGCACCTTACAACATGCACAATAGCATCACATTCTCTTATGTGGCTTAAAAACTTATTTCCAAGGCCTTCACCTTGGCTAGCCCCCTTAACAAGCCCTGCAATATCTACAAATTCAATAACAGCAGGGGTTACCTTTTTAGCGGAATACATTTTTTCAAGCACGCCAAGCCTTTCATCTGGTACGGCGACAACACCAACATTGGGCTCTATTGTACAAAAAGGGTAGTTGGCACACTCTGCGCCCGCCTTTGTTATTGCATTAAATAGTGTGCTTTTACCAACATTAGGTAAGCCTACAACTCCAAGTTTCATATTTTGCTCCTTTAAATCATATTTGTATTTAAGATTATACAAAAAAGCAATATTAGTGTCAAGCATTTGCGTGCATAGTGGGGGATTTTATGACAACATTTCAAGCAGTTATTTTGGGGTTAGTTCAGGGTTTAACAGAATTTTTGCCAGTATCTAGTTCGGGGCATTTAGTTATGATAGAGCAGTGGTTTAATTTAAGTGAAGAAATGTTTTTAACCATAGCCTTGCATGCGGGTACATTGTTTGCGGTGCTATATCTTTATAGAAAGCAGGTTTGGTTTATGCTAACACATCCGTTTAGTCCGCTATCTAAAAAAATAATGCTTGCAAGTGTGCCAACTGTTATAATAGTACTAGCTCTTAAAGGTGTTGCGCCGAGCATATTTTCTTCTTGCTTTTACATTGTCGGCTTTGCCATAACTGCGGTTGTTTTAATTGTAACAGAGTGTTTAGCACGCACAAAAAAATGCGGACAAGTTGGCTATAAATCAAGCATAATAATTGGCATTGCACAAGGGCTTGCGTGTTTGCCGGGCATCTCGCGTTCTGGCTCTACAATATGCGCTGGAATTCTTTGCGGTGAAGATAAAAAAAGTGTTGCAGATTTTTCTTTTTTGCTATCAATTCCAATAATTTTTGCATCAATTTTATACGAGTTGATATTTAATTTTAATGCAACTTCAATACCTGTTTTACCGCTACTTATTGGTATGCTAACATCTTTTATTTCTGGTTTATTTGCAATTAAGTTAATGCTAAAACTTGTTAAAAAAAGCAAACTGTATTATTTTTCTATTTATTTGTTTATATTGTCTTTTTTACTTGTGATTTTTAATTTTTACTGCTAAAAACATCAAAAAATAGTTATTTGCAATAAAAAATATCTTATAATTTTATTTGCAAAAATCTAATGTTTATTGTATAATATGCTTATGAAAAAAAATAAAAAAATAGGCAGATTAATTGTTAACACAATTTTAATTGTTGTTTTGGTTGCAATAATTATTATGGTGTGTTGTAACATAGTTATGAACATACAAAAAAGCCACGGCAGTAGAACTCCAAACATATTTGGTTATGCATCTGTTTGCGTGCAAGATAATGCTTTAAGCCCAGATGTTAAAGATGGCGACTTTATTGTAATTCAACTTACAAGAGAAGTTAAAGAAGGCGATATTATAACTTATATTGCAGATAACAATGTAGATTACGAAACTAAAAAAATTGTAAAAGTTGTGTACGATTCTAACAACCAATATGTAAGGCAATATATAGTTGCAACAAGTGATGGTGCTCAATCTGTTGTTGTGCCAACAAGGCTATACGGCAAGGTTTGTGTAAACTTTTCTGGGTTAGCACCAGTTGTAAAATTTTTTAACAGTGTGCCCGGTACAAGTTTGTTAATTGCTCTTGCGTTAATTGTTATATTTTATCCAGATATTATTGCGTTATTTAAGCGTGATAAAAAAAAGAGTAGTGCAGAAGAAGGCTCTGCAAGTGACAGTGCAGAAGAAAATAAAGAAGAAATTAAAGAAAATAATAAATAAAAAACACCTAGCGTTATTGCTAGGTTTTTTATAATGTTTGTTCGCTTTGTTGCGTAGCAGTTACAGAATTTTTAACATTGGCTAATTCTTTACCAGTATATTCAGTTATGCTTTCTATTAGATTCTTTTTACATAAAAATTTTATAATTTCTTTTTCTCTTTCAAGTTTATTTGAAGATATTCCATTGTTTATTTCTTTAAGGGCATTTAACATATTTGTTGGTGTAATACCACTATAATATTTTGATATACGCATATTTTTTTCGCTAAAATAATTTGGCACTTCAGAAAGAACTACTTTACCATATTCGTTTAAAGTGTGCCTTTCATAAACAAGATTATCTAAACCAATATGCCAACCTAAGTTATTTGTTGCACCAGTTGCAAAAAGAGCAAAAAGGTTACCTTCTCCAAAAGTTAACATTAATTGCAAAGTCCCTTCGTCAATAATATGCCTAGTGTTATCATTTATAAAAGCAACAACATACCATTTATCTGCTTGTTCTGTTTTTCTAGTTTTTTTAAACTTAAATAATTTCATTATATACCTCTTTATTTAGTATAGGTTATCAACGCTAAAAAGTCAAGTTTAGAACAAGAATATTTAGCCAATAAAAAAATGGCAATACGCCATTTAAATAATTTTTACATCACCACAAAGCACATCAGAATAAGAATATGTTTTTGTGTTGCCTTCTGTATCTAAAAAAGTAAAAACACTTGGGTATACGCTTTGAATAGAGCCAGAAAAAGTTTTAATTTTTTTTCTGCCCGTGTTTACTTCTAAATCAATATGTTCACCTTTAAGGCGCATAATCTGCTCCTTAATATCCGTTATTTCGTTTGGCATTTTTCGCATATAAATCACCTCTTTATTTTTTTGAGCCATAAGCAACAATACATTTTTGCCAAAAATTAGCAAATTTATACATAAGTGAGCAATTAAAAAGATTTTTGTTTAATAAATATTTGCATAAATTGTATAAAGCAACATAAACATACACTAGCAAAAATTAAAAGGGTGGGTTTATGGAAAGTATAATATTTAATAGCAAAAAATATATTGGTAGAAAGCAAATTGTGTTAGATTGCAAATTCAGCATAGATTCTTCTAGTGTTGTAGAAAAAGTGCTATCAATTCAGGCAAAACCAATAATTTTAAATTCAAGGTGTGAAGATGGTAAGGTTATTTTTGGCGGTAAGTTAGATACAACTTTTATATATATTGCGCAAAACGGGCAAAAAATGTGCCTTGTTAATGTGTCAGAATTTTCGCAAAGTTTTGAAAACAGTGCAATTCAAAGTGGGGATGATGCTTGTTTGGAATGCAAAGTGGTGGATATCACAACGCCAAGTGTTAAAACAAACGAGGTTAAAGTTGCTTGCATAATTGATGTTAGTGTAAGCGTTATAAAAAACAAAGAAGTTTGCACTCAAATTAATTGCGACCAAGAACAAATTCAAAGTCAAGATATAATAATAATGGCGCTAAAAGAAAAATTAAACGGCAGTTTTGACTTAATTGAAGAAATTAAAATAGATGGCGGGGTGAACAAGGTGCTTAAAGTAGATGCCCACGCCTGCGTGCGGGATGCTATTTGTAATGCAGGATTTATCGCACTTGATATGTGCGTTTCTGTAAATACAATTTATGTTGATGACTTTGATAATATTGCAGTAAACAAACATACTTTTGATGTAAGGCAAGAAGTGGAGTGTAATTCCTCTAATTTAGATAGCTCTTGTTGCATAAAGGTTGTTCCGCTTAACTATTTAATTAAATCTATTGTAACGCAGGGAGATGGTTTTAATACAATAAAAGTGCAAATTCCTATGCAATATAACGGGGAAGTGTATGCAAATACATGTGAAAGCGTTGTGCAAGATGCTTATTCTTTAAGCCAAATAACAAAAGTAGAAAAGTGCGAAGAAGAGTATATTTGTGCCTGCAAAAATGCCTATTATGAAGCAACTTGCACTGGCGAAGTTGATGCCTATGATGATGGAGCGGAAGTTGTGTGCGTGTTAGATGTTAGTGCAGAGGTTACAAACCATATTCTAAATGGCGAAAGGCTTGATGCTGAGGGGGTTATTAGTGCAACAGTTCTATGCAAAAAAACCGAAAATAGTGTAGATGAAAACGGAGAAGAAAGGCAAGAAGTTGTGTTGCAACCAGTGCGTGCAGATTTCGCTTTTGCTACAAGTTTTTCTGCTGGTGAAATTGCTGGGTGTGATGATGTAGTGCTTTTTTGTGATGTGCTAGATGCTAATAGTTTAGTTGGTGGCGGGAAGTTAAACACAACAATAAAACTTGGAGTTTGGGTACACGCTCAAATGCAAAATGTTTGTTCTGTTGTGAAAAGCGTAGTAGCCGAAAGCGAAAGATCACCAAAAGAATGTGCTATGGAAATTTTTGTAAATAACGAAGACCAAGATTTGTGGGAACTTTGCAAGCAAGCAGGGCTTGAGAGGCAAGAAGTGTTAAAACAAAATCCGCAATTAGAAAGCACAGTAGAAAAAGGAGCAAAGATATTTGTGTATTACCCAATTAAAATACAAAATAAATAATTATAATGTATCTACTCTATATTATTAATGTTAAAGTAAAAGGCTATATGCCGTGTTACATAATTAAAAAGATAAAAATAAAAACATCTACCAAACGGGGTAGATGTTTTTTATGCTAATAAAATTATTGTTTGAAAAATGGTGGTCAAAAAAAGAGCAAATGCTCTTTTTTTAAAACCTATGCAACTAAAGTTTTAAAGCTACTGCTAAATTTGAACTTTGGAACATTCTTTGCAGGAGTTTTAACTACATCACCAGTTTTAGGGTTCTTAACGCTACCAGCTGCTTTTTTCTTTAATTCAAAAGAACCAAAGCCAGCAAGGATAATTTTGCCAGAACCTTTTAGGCCTTTGTAAATAGCACCTACAAAAGCGTCATAAGCTTTTTCAGCATCTTTTAGTGATGAAAAACCACCTTCTTGTTGAATTTCTTTTAAGAATTCTGTTTTATTCATAAATTTGATCTCCTATGAATTTTATTAGCTTTACGCTATATTAAAATTAGCAAATTTTTCATAAAATTGCAAAGAAAATTATGGAATTTTCGTATTTTTTTGCCTATTTAGCACCATTTTTGGGCTATTTTGGGGTATTTTTATAAATTTTTCCACCAGAAATTGTAAACATTTGAGCATCAAGGTCTTTAAATTCCCAATCAGTTGTGGTTATTATGCACTGCAAATTGTGGCATTTTACTATAAGTTTTGCACGCCTTTCTTCATCTAATTCGCTAAGCACATCATCAAGAAGGAGTATTGGTTCTTCGCCAAACTCTGCCTTAAAAAGTTCAATTTCTGCAAACTTTAACGCAAGTGAAGCTGTGCGCTGTTGCCCTTGAGAGCCGTATAGGCGAAGGTCTTTTCCGTCAAGCGTTATTTTAATATCATCTTTATGTGGACCAATAGAGGTATGGCCAAGAGAGAAGTCTTTTTCTAAATTGGTTTGGTATAGTTTTAAAAGTTCCTCTTTAAGCAGTGCTTTGTTTTCTTCATTTATACCATCATAACTAATATCAAGTTTTTCTTTGTTGCCACTTAAGTCAAAATGAGCTTGTCTTGCTAGTGGCGAAAGTTTTTTCAAAAACCTAATGCGCGAAATAATTATGTTGCTTGCATATTCAGATAACTGCTCGTCCCAAACAAAAACAGATTGCTTAACTTCTTCAATAGAGGAGGCATTTTTTAAAAGTTTGTTGCGTTCTTGTAAAACGGTGTTGTACTTGTTTAAGTTCGTAAAATAAAATTTAGAAGCCTGCGATATATCTATATCCATAAATTTTCTTCTATCAATAGGGGCTTCTTTTATAAGTTTAAGGTCCTCAGGGAAAAAGTATATCAAATTAACTTCGCCAATTAATTCGCTTAAACTTTTAATGCTAACGCCATTAATTAAAATAATTTTTTTACCATCTTTAGTTAGTTTAAAAGTTATTTCGCATTTTCTGTATGCCTTTTGATATTTAATTTTTATAATAGAAAAATCTGCATCCCACATAATGCATTCTTTTATTTTACTAACCCTTGGGCTTTTGCCAATGCCAGAAATAAAAATGCTTTCAAGTAAGTTTGTTTTACCTTGTGCATTTTTACCACAAAACACATTTAAGCCGTTAGTTAATTCTATTTTTTCTTTTTTTAAATTTCTAAAATTTTGAACTTCTAAACTTGTAATAAACATCTTAAATTCCTACAATAATTAAATTAACACAATTACACTTATTTTGTCAAATTAATTTTATAATGTGCATTTTTAATTATTGTTAAAAAAAACTATAAAAACTTATGCTGATTACTTGCAAAAAATCATTATATTTTGTATATTTATATTGATTTTAACAAATAATTATATCACAATTTTAATTTCAAATAAAAAATTAAAATAAAAAAGAGGATCATATATGGATTTAAAAGTTACAAATTTACAAAACAATTCAGATAACTGCATCATTTGTGGGGTGCAAAACCTTTTTTCGCTTAATGCAAGGTTTTATGAATTAAGTAAAGATGTTGTTTGTACAATCACACAATTTAGAGACGAACATCAAAGTTATCCACATAGGTCACACGGTGGGTTAATAACAGCACTGCTTGATGAAGTTATTGGTAGGGCAATACAAATTGGCCACCCAAACATTTGGGGTGTAACAAGCACTATTCAGGTTAAGTTTAGAAAACCTGTTCCGCTAAACCAAAATGTAAAGTGCTTTGGCAGAATTGTTAGAAACAGCACTTTAGGTTTTGTTGGTGTTGGTGTTATAGAAGATGAAATGGGCGAACTTCTTGCCACAGCAGAAGCCACTTATATTAAAATGGATTTAGATAAAATTGCACACGAACATGGTATGCTATGGGATAAGTTCCCAGAAGATAGACCACTTAAGTTTGTTAAATTATTAAACCCAAAAGCATTGGGCTTTGAAGAAAAATAAAAAGCAACCGCAATACGCGGTTGTTTTTTGTTATATTGGAGTGTTAAGCAAATTGTTAAAGTTGTTACGGTTGCAACAGCAAGATGAAAAGCCGTTAGAGTTGAATAATGCAAGCAAGATTAAAAGCAAGATAATTGTGTTGTTAGATAAATCTATATTAGTTGCGCTAACAATAATTCCAAGTATTATAACAATAAGAGTGTACCAAGTAGACATTTTTTATTTTTCTCCTATCTGTGATATTTTTTTTAACTAAAATTTAATATGCGACAAAAATAATAATTGTTACAATGCAATTTTTTTTTAATAATTGTAAGTGAGAAAAAGGAGATTAATATATGATAGAGCAAAACACAAGGCGAGTTTTAGATGATTATATGCCAAGCATGCAAGTTTTAGATTTACTTGCAACATATTTTCAGGCATATAGTGATGTAACAAGAATAAAAATACTTTCAGCACTTAGCATATCCAGTATGTGCGTAAGTGATATAAGTGCAATGTTAAATTTAAACCAAACAACAGTTTCGCACCAGTTAAAACTGCTTAAAAGTTTAAGCCTAGTGCAAGGGCAAAGGCAAGGCAAATTAATATTTTATTCGCTATCAAGCGATAAAGTGAACCAAATAATGCTATCTGGCGTAGAGCATTTGCAAAGTAACAGACTTATATAAAAAGGAAAGATGCAAAATGAATCAAACAGCAACAATTAATAATGAAGAAGAAAAAATAAAAACAACCTTTTCATCTGGCGTGTATGATGATGGGTTTGAGGCACTTTCTTGCTATTTACAAAATTACGCATCAACTAAGGTGTGTTTTTTGCTTGCAGGTATCAATTATTTATTATATAAGCCATTTATAGAAAAACTTAACTGCAAATCAGTTCTTTTATTAAGTGATGACAACGCAACAAACAGCAATTTAACAGAGGTTAGCAGTGTTTGCTTTGATTGCTCACTTATTGTTTGTATGGACTATATTAGCGTAAATTTTTGCAAAAAGTTGCAACAAAAATTAAAAATTAATTGCTTTTATTTTTTTCAAAATGTTCCGCCAGTTGATGCGTTTTTACCTTATTATTATGAATTTAATGGCAAGGAATATAAGCAAGTAGCGTGCAAGGGCGCAACCAATTATATTATTTGCTACACATTGCCTAAAAATATGGATAGAAAAAGCATAATTCCGTGTGTATGTTCAATAATTTCTTATTATTTTTGCTTTATAGATTTATATATAAATTCGCACATTTTCGGCGTTAAGTTAAGCGCAAATTATTCTCAAACTTTTGCACTTTGCACAAAAAAGTTGTCTAGCATACTTAAAAACTTTCGTTTTATGCCAAATGATTTTATAGATGAACTTTATGCTTTGGTTTTACAGTTTTACAATTTTATTATGCAAGAAAATTTGCAAACAACATCATACTGTTTTGCAAGCGTTTACCAGTATTTAAAAGGATTTTATGGCGCAAATTTTTACGAGGTTGGTATGCTTGCTACCCAAATTTTTGTGCACCTATATAAAGATTTTTTTTCAACGCAAGTAAAAACTAATGATTGTTTGGGCGTAAGCGTGCAAAAAAAACAGTTAATGCACGCAAAATTTTTTAACAACAGAAATTTTAATGCAGATGCCATTTGCTTAGAAGATAGGGAAGAAATGGATTACATTTTAGCGCGCTTTGGCGAAAAATTGCATAAAAAATGCACATCTTTTGCGTGCATTGTGGATAAACTTATAGATAATGCTCTTAATTTGTATGCAGATTGTGGGTACTCTTTATATAAAACATTTGATAGGCAACAAACACTTAACGCCATTTATTTTACGCCAGACTTTATATTAAATAAATCACTTTTAAAAGTAATTTCTAATTATGGCATATTTGATAATATAAAATTAATGTCTAAACCTAATTAGCAAAAACAAGTATAAAAGATTATTTTTTGTTTATAATTTTCGCAAAGCGAGGTAAACCTAAGTTGCGAAAATTTTTTTTATTTTCATTATTTATTATATGTTTTATGTGTGCGGGCTATTTGCAAAAAGACTTGCAAAACAGTGATGTTAAAGGCGTGCAAAATTATAGCGTAACAAACTACACAAAAAACAATTCCACTCTTTTATATGGGCAAACAATTAGCGCAAATGTGTGCGATTTTAATATGCAACAATTTTTGAGCAATTTAAATGCGCATGTTATTGATAAGCACATTGTGTGTGATAGAAGCATTGTATATGCCTACACAAGCGAACTAGATAATTTTGTATATGTAAACGGCAACAAAGTCAATTTGCAAATATCGCAAGATGAAAGTAGGGTTTACATTGGCTATCCGCTAATTATGGGCTCTTTTTAAAAAATGATGTATAAAAGAATAAAAATGCGTCAAACATTAAAAAAGGAGGTTGGAAAAACAAAAAATGAGTGAAAACAAACAAAATAAATTCCTTAACTTTTTAAAGGCAAATATCTATTATATTTTGGTAATACTTGCACTTGCCGTTATGATTGTGGTTATTGCACTAACAAACACAACAAGTGATGTGGAAAATGTTAGCACGCAAGCAGTGGAGGAGGTTCAAGATCAAACAGATGTTAAAGATGTAAATGCTCCTGTTGTGCCAACATATGTATCTCCACTTGCAAACTTTACCATTTTAAAGGAATACAATGATACAGAATTGATGTTTAATGCATCACTAAACAGGTGGGAAGCCCACAAAAGTATGGATTTAGGTGCAAGTGATGGCGAAAAGGTTTTAAGTGTTGCTAGCGGGGAAGTTAGCGAAGTTTATAACAACTATTTAGAAGGCAATGTGGTTGTAATTAAGCACGCAAACGGAATGCAATCTGTTTACGGCTCACTTGGGGATAATGTGCTTGTAAAAGTTGGCGATAAAGTTAGCGCCGGGCAAACAATAGGCACTGTTAGTACCAGTGCAAAAGGCGAATATATAAATCAATCACATTTGCATTTTGAACTTTTGCGTAACGGCTTACAAATAGACCCTGTAACATATATTCCGCTATCAGATAAATAATTTATAAAAGAATATAAAAATGCTTGTCAAATATCGTTAAATGTTGTATAATTGCATCGTACTTTAAAATTAAGGAGAAGCACAAGATGTTTGAAAAAGTAAGAAAAATTATTGCTGACCAATTAAATATTGCAGAAGATAGAATTACACCGGATGTTAAATTAGTTGAAGATTTGGGCATTGATTCTCTTGATACTTTGGAAATGCTTATGGCACTTGAAGATGAATATGGCATTCAAATTTCAAATGAAGATGCACAAGAGTTAAAAACAGTTCAAGATATAGTTAATTATATTGAAGCAAAGGTTAAAAAATAATATTACTTAAATGTGTGTGTTGCTTTGAGCATACACACATATTTTTTACAATGGTAAGAGGTAAAAATGCAAACAATAAAGGTTAAAATTAGTGCTCTTTTTTGCACAATTTTAGTATTTTTAGCGGTTGTTTTGCTCGCTAGCTGCAATGAAAATGATAACAAAACGCTTGATAGCATTAAAATTTCTTTGCAACTAAAAGACACATTTTTTGTTGGCGAAGAAATTGATTTTTCAGGTGCTGAATTTGATGTTACTTTACTAGATGGCAATGTGCAACATGTTACAATGCAAGATAGCCATATGTATAGCAATTACAGTGAAATTAACAATAAAGATGCGGGCGATAAAACCGTAATTTTTGTTTATAGAGTTTCTGCAAATGATGCCGTTTATGTAAATTTTGTTGTACATTTTATTGAAGATGAAGTATCTGATTTTGTTTTAGATGTAACAGAAGTTCCTACATCTGTAAAACTAAATGATGTGTTAGATATTACAAAAATAAAAGGCACGGCAACTTATTTAAGTGGCAAGCAAGAAAACTTAACTTATGCAGAACTTAAAGGTGGAGTAGAAAATTTAAATAATACAACTTCTTTGGGCTCACTTTACATTTCTGTTTGGTACAAAAACAAAATGCAACAATTTATGGTAACAGTTATAGCGCATAGCGTACTATCTTGTGAAGCACAAGGCGTTGTGCATTATTATAGCGTTGGGGAAGAAATATCTTTTAATGATATTAGGCTAAGGCTTAATTTAGATAACGGCAAAAGCGTAGATGTTCGCGGGGATGAAAACATTGAAGTTGTAACCAATGTGAACAGCAATGTTGCGGGGCATTATTATGTGCAATTTATCTACATTGGAAAAGAGTATTTGGTTGAAAATTTAGACAATGCTAAAACTCAACAAATTGAGATAATTGTGGAATAAAATACACAAAGAAGTAACAAAAGACAAAAAATAATACAATATAATGCAAATATCGAGCAAAAAATGGCAAACAACTCTTGACTTTTTGTGCTAAAAAATGCTATTATAAAACAAGTTACATATTAAGGAGTTTAAAATGAAATACAATATTAATAAAAAAGAAAAAGACATTGTTGAAATTACAATAGAACTAGGTAAAGATGCTTGGCAAACAGCCCTTGATGAAGCATACAATAAAACAAAAGGCAAATACGAGGTTAAAGGCTTTAGAAAAGGTAAGGCTCCTAGAAAGGCTATAGAAAATGAATATGGTAGTATGGTTTTTGTTGATGAAGCCATTGACGAAGTTTATAAAAAAGAATACATAAACATTATTCAAAAAGAAAAACTTGCACCTGTTTCTAACCCAACACTTGCACTTGATAAATGTGATGATACTGGCCTTAAAATGACGCTAACTGTTCAAAACAAGCCAACAGTTACTTTGGGCGCTTACACTGATATTGAAGTTAAAGGTAAAAAAGCAGATATCAAAGCAAAAGATGTTAACGATTATTTGAAGAATATGGCAGAGCGTAATGCAAGAAAAGTTGAAGCAGATAAAGATGCTGAACTTTCGAAAGGCAACATTGCTGTATTTGACTTTGTCGGAACATTAAATGGTGAAAAATTTGATGGCGGAAGCAGTGAAAATTACGAACTAGAAATTGGCTCTGGTAGGTTTGTTCCGGGCTTTGAGGACCAAATGGTTGGCTTAAAGGTTGGGGAAGAAAAAGATTTAAACATAACTTTCCCTAAAGAATACACACCAGAACTTGCTGGTAAAGATGTTATTTTCCATGTTAAGTTAAACAAAATTATGGTTAAAGAAATTCCTGCAATGGACGATAAATGGGCTACAATGGTTAGCGAATTTGATACTTTGGAAGAATTTAAAAAGAGCGTTAAAGAAAAACTAACTAAAGAAGCTCAAACTAAACTTGATGATGAGGCAACTAATAAACTTATTGATGAAATTGTTAAAAACGCCAAGTTTGAAATTCCAGATTGTATGATTGAAGATGAAATTAATTACATTTTGCAAGACTTTGAACAAAAACTTGCTATGCAAGGTTTAAATTTAGAAAAATATGCTCAAATTGTTAAAAAAGACATAAAGCAAATCCGTGATGAACAAAAAGATATTGCTAAAACTAATTGCGGAATAAGGGTTGTGCTTGAGGCTATTATTGATAAAGAAAAAATTAAAACAACTGCTAAACAAGTTGATGCAAAAATTGCTGATTATGCTAAAATGTATGGTCAAAGCGCTGAAGATATGAAGAAGAATTTAGGCGAAAACGAAATCAATTATATCCAAAGCCAAGTATTAATGGACAATTTAATTGAATTTTTGAAGAAAAACAACAAAATAGTACAATAATTTGCTAATAAATTTCATACTTTTTTGATAAAATATGTTAGTTAATTATGCTACTTTGTAAAAATTGGCAAAATATAAAGGAGAAAAATATATGTTAGTACCTATGGTAGTAGATCAAACAGCAAACGGAGAGAGAAGTTATGATATTTATTCTCGTTTGCTAGAAGATAGAATTATATTTATTACTGGCGAAATTACAGACCAAACAGCAGATTTGGTTGTTGCTCAGTTAATTTATTTAGAGGCTAAAAATCCTGATAAAGATATTTCTATTTACATTAATAGCCCGGGCGGTTCTGTTACTGCTGGTATGGCTATTTACGATACAATGAAGTATATTAAGTGTGATGTTTGCACAATTTGCGTTGGTATGGCTGCATCTATGGGTGCGTTCTTGCTTTCTAGCGGAACAAAGGGCAAAAGATATGCTCTTGCCAATTCTGAAATTATGATACACCAACCACTTGGTGGGGCTCAAGGTCAAGCAACAGAAATTAAAATTGCTGCAGAACACATTTTAAAAATTAGAGAAAAACTTAATAAAATTTTAAGTGAAAACACTGGTAAGCCAATTACTCAAATAGAAAAAGATACAGATAGAGATAATTTTATGTCTGCAGAAGAGGCTTGCAAATATGGCCTTGTAGATAAGGTTTATATTGAAAGAGAATAAAATAAAAATTTTAAAAGGCGGTAATTATGGCAAAAAATAGCAATGATGATATGATTTGCTCATTTTGTGGCAAAAACCAACTTTCTGTTAAAAAAATGATTGTTAGCAGTAGGGGCGGTTGTTATATTTGCGATGAATGTGTGCAAGTTTGTAGCGAAATTATGAAGGAAGAAGCAAAAGAAAAAAAGCAAGAATCTTTGGGCAAAATAAATCTATTACCACCTAAGGAAATTAAGGCTAAACTTGATGAATATATTATTGGTCAAGATGAGGCTAAAGAAGTTCTTTCTGTTGCAGTTTATAACCATTATAAAAGAATAAACTACAACTTAAATGTGCACAAAAACAACGAAATTGAACTTGAAAAAAGTAATGTTCTTATGATAGGGCCAACTGGTGTTGGTAAAACATTGCTTGCAAAAACTCTTGCTAAAATTTTAGAAGTCCCTTTTGCTGCGTGTGATGCTACAACATTAACAGAGGCAGGCTATGTTGGTGATGATGTAGAAAGTATTTTGCAAAAATTATTGCAAAGTGCTAACTTTGATGTTAAAAAGGCAGAACGCGGTATTATTTACATTGATGAAATTGATAAAATTTGTAAAAAGAGCCAAAATGTTTCAATTTCGCGTGATGTAAGTGGGGAAGGCGTACAACAAGCGTTACTTAAAATTTTAGAAGGTACTATTGCTGGTATTCCACCTCAAGGCGGAAGAAAACACCCTAACCAAGAACTTATTCAAATGGATACAACAAACATCTTGTTTATTTGCGGTGGTGCGTTTGTTGGGCTTGATAAAATTGTTGAAGGCAGAACTAACAACAATGTTTTAGGCTTTAATGCAAATGTTAAAAAGATTAACGAAAAAGCACTAAGTGAATTTATGAAGAGTTTGCAACCAGAAGATTTGGTTAAATGCGGTTTAATTCCTGAATTTGTTGGTAGGCTTCCTATTGTTGTGGGTTTACACGCACTAACTAAAGAAGCACTTATTAACATTTTGCAAAACCCTAAAAACGCAATTACTAAACAATATAAAAAGATGTTTAGCATTGAAAATATTGAACTTGAATTTGACCCAGAAGCACTTGAAGAAGTTGCTAAAAAGGCAATTAAGTTAAGAACTGGTGCACGCGGGCTTAGAACCATACTAGAAGAAATTATGCTTCCTATTATGTATGATTCTCCAAGCGATAAAACTATTAGCAAAATTTTCATCACTAAAGATTGCGTTTTGGGTAAGGGTAATCCTGTTATAGAACGCAGTGATGTTCAAAGCACAACGCTTGATGCTGAGGGCGATAAAATAGCAAAACAAAACGATACTGTTGTAGCATAAAAAGGCAAATGATTGCCTTTTTGTGTGATATAAGGATAAATGTATGATTGATATAGAATTTTTAATTAACAATAAAGATGTTGTTAAACAAAACATCAAAAATAAATTTCAAGATGAAAAATTACCTCTTGTAGATAAAGTTGCAGAAATGCATGCAAAACGCAAAAAAGTTATAATAGAATTAGAAGATTTGCAACATAAAAGAAACGATTTATCTAAGCAAAACTCTATGCTTTTTGGCAAGTTAAAGGTTGCAGAGGGAACAGAAAAAGATAATATTTTAAAGCAAATAGAAGAAAATAAAACCTTTGTTAAAAATAATGATGCTAAAATGGCAGAATTAGAAACTGCTAGAGCAAACCTTGATGCAGAAATTAGAGAGATAATGCTTGTTATTCCTAACATTATGGATAAAACTGTGCCTATTGGTAAAGATGATAGCGAAAATGTAGAAGTTGAAAAGTTTGGCGAACCAAAAGTTCCAGATTTTGAAGTTCCTTATCACCTTGATATTATTTCAAAACTTGGCGGGGAAGATATTGATGCTGCTCGTCGTGTTGCGGGTACGGGCTTTTATTATTTAATGGGTGATGTTGCTCGTGTTCATTCTGCAATGCTTTCTTATGCGCGTGATTTTATGATTAATAAGGGCTTTACATATTTTGTGCCACCTTATATGATTAGAAGCAATGTTGTTGAAGGTGTTATGAGTTTTAAAGAAAAAGACGAAATGATGTACAAAATTGAAGGCGAAGATTTGTATTTAATTGGTACAAGTGAACATAGTATGATTGGTAGATTTATTGATAATATTGTAGAAGAAGCATCACTTCCACTAACATTAACAAGTTATTCTGCTTGCTTTAGAAAAGAAAAAGGCTCGCACGGAATTGAAGAAAGGGGCGTGTATCGTGTTCACCAATTTGAAAAGCAAGAAATGATTGTTATTTGCAAACCAGAAGATAGTAAGGCTTGGTTTGATAAACTTTGGCAAATAACAGTTGAGTTTTTTAGAAGTTTAGATATTCCTGTTAGAACGCTTGAGTGTTGTTCTGGCGACCTTGCAGATTTAAAAGTTAAATCTATTGATGTAGAGGCGTGGTCTCCAAGGCAAAAGAAGTATTTTGAAGTTGGTTCTTGCTCTAATTTAGGAGATGCACAATCTCGCAGACTAAAAATTAGAGTAAGTGCTAATGGTAAGAAATATTTGCCTCATACATTAAACAACACAATGCTAGCAACTCCTCGTGGGTTAATTGCCTTTTTAGAAAACAATGTTCAAAAAGATGGTAGCGTGTTAATTCCAAAAGCGCTTCAACCATATATGGGTGGGCAAACAATTATTAAGCCTAAAGCATAATTAAAAATGTAAAAAGAATCTTAGCAAAACAATAAGATTCTTTTTTCGTTTATTGTAAAGGAAGTTTTATATTGATTAGTTTAATAATTTGTGATATTATATATATGAAGGGAAGAAGGTATGGAAGAAAATAGAATGCCCAGCAGGTGGGGAAAAAGAGTTGAAAAAGCGGATGGAAACAAATTCGGCTATGTTGATGTCGCTTTAGATAAACTAACAATAAATGGACCAACTGTATTGTGTTTGGGTGGTCAATTTGTTGTTGGCAGAAGGTCGGCAAATGGGTTCTCTAAATTTGTTTATAATTTAATTAATACAAATCCACAAGATAGAAAAATATCAGTTTTTTCTTTGATGTATGGCAGTTACGATAATAGACCCATGGAAGCGCATGTATCAGATGAGGAATATGAAACTATTATAAATACTACGCTTATGCCACTAATTTCTAGTGGCGGCAAAAAGATAGACACAATAACTGCTCAAAAGAATATGAGGAATTTAACAATTGTTTCGCATTGTTTTGGGACTGAAGTCGCGAACAAATTATCGCACATGTTGCAAGAAAAAATGGTGGAGTTAAATTATTCTAATCAAGAAATTGCAAGCATTTTAAAGCAAGTTACAAATATTTGTTATGCGCCATATAGGTTGCAAGGTTTTCCACTATTTTCTGTTGTCGATTTTTATTCAATGCAGGACAGACATATGCGTTATTTCCCTAAAATTGAAAAAATGAATAAAGATATGTTTGCAACAACACAGCTTAATAGCAAAAATAATCATCTGCTAGTTGTTGCCCAAAGTTTGTTAAAAGACTATGGCAAAACAGATATATTTGATGAGCATATGATAGATTTATTAAAAAGAGATGAAAATTGGCAACTTAAGGCTATGGCAGAACAAAAACAAGGAGACAAAGAAAAGTTTTCAAGAGCAAATGCCTTGTCTGTTGGTTTTGGCTTTTGCATTGCAGAATCTGTTTCTAATTCTATAGAGAACACAAGGATAGAAAAACTTATAGAATTAGATTTAGTAAAAATTCAAAAAAGTGTGGATTACATAATTAGAGAACAGACTAAATTTGAAAATGAAAAAGAAGAAAAAGAACTTAATCAATAATAAATAAGAATACAAGAAATGCGAGAAATCGCATTTTTTTATTTTTAATTTGCGCTTTGCTTGTCAATAATCATAGTAAAGTGAGGGGGGATATGAGTAAATACATAACAATTATAGCGGTGGTATTATTAAGTGCGCTTTGTGTTGTAGTGTGCACTAGCCAAAGTGTAAGTGCAAGTGAGCAATTATTTAGAATGCATATTAGGGCAAATAGCAACTTAGAGGCAGACCAAAATGTAAAAATGGAAATAAAAGAAGAGTTTGTTAATTTTCTTACTCCGCTAGTTGAAAAGTGTGAAAGCAAATTAGATGTGATGCGCATGGTACAAAACAACAAAGAAAAATTAGAAAGCATTGCAGATGGTATTTTAGAAAAGAGGGGTTTTGAATATAGGAGCAATGTTAAAGTTTGCAATGAGTTTTTCCCTGAGCGGTATTATGGAGATTTTCAAGTAAAGCAAGGCTATTATGATGCACTTATTTGTGAACTTGGCGAGGCTAAGGGCAATAACTGGTGGTGCGTTGTTTATCCGCCACTTTGCTTTGTAAATTACAATCAAACAAATTCTGTAGTATATAAATCTAAATTATGGGAAATAATTAATAAGTTTTTTGGTAGGGAGATACAATGAAAAATATATTAAAAACAACTTTCGCTTGTGCAATATTAACGCTAATATGCGCTTTTTCTATTTTTGCTCTTACGCAATACAATCAAACAAAAATAAGCGAAAAAGCACAAATTATACAAACAGCATTATCTACTGAAGATGTAAAAACAGTGCAAACCAAATTAAAAAGGTGGGGTTATTTTAATGGCCCAATTACAGGGTATTATGGCCCGCTTACAACAGAGGCTGTAAAGTATTTTCAGCGTGTAAATGGCATAGAGCAAACAGGAACAGTTGGTCCAATAACTGCTAAGGCTCTTGGTATGGGTTACCTATATTCAACAAAAACATCGTCAAACTCTTCAAGCGATTTGTATCTCTTAGCAAAGTGCATTTACGCAGAGGCTAGGGGCGAAGTGTACACAGGTCAAGTGGCAGTTGGCGCAGTTATACTAAACAGGGTAAAAAGTCCGTCTTTTCCAAACACTATTAGCGGGGTTATATATCAGCCTTGGGCGTTTACAGCGGTTAATGATGGGCAAATTAATTTAGAGCCAAATAATACAGCATATCAAGCAGCGCGTGATGCCCTTAACGGGTGGGACCCAACTTATGGTAGCCTGTTTTATTATAATCCAAACACGGCAACAAGCAGTTGGATTTATTCGCGTGAAGTTACTGTTAGAATTGGCAGGCATGTTTTTGCAAGATAAGGGGGTGTGTTTATGCAAGATGCAGTAGATAATAATCAAACATATTTAGAAAAAGTAAAAAAAATAAGGGCAAACGATAAACATAAAATAATAACGCTTATTATTTTTTGCCTTATATTTTTAACAAGTGCAATAACTCTTGGTGTGCTATATTCAGAATCGGCAATGCTTTCAGCATCTTATCAAACAACATTAGATTCTTCTTATAATAGGGCGGTTTATGAACTTGTTGATAATATTAATGATATAGAATTAAATTTAAACAAAGCAAGCGTAAGTAGTGGCAAAGACTTGCAAACTAAATATTTGCGCCTTGCGTGTGATAATTGCAAATACGCACAAGGGAATTTAGCACAATTACCGGTAAATTCTAACAGTATTGCGGGCGCAGTTAGGTTTGTAAACCAAGTGGATGGTTATTGTACAAGTTTAATAAATTCATCAAGTACGCTTAGCAGTGAAGATAAGCAAAAAATTGATGAACTTGTGGATATTGTGCTGGAATTAAAAGCAACATTTAACACACTAATATCTAAACTTTTACAAGGTTACAGTATATTAAATAACAGCGAGCAAATGTATGACGGAATAAATGATTTTAGTGCAAATTTTAGTGCAATTTCTAGTGATAGCATATCTTATCCAAGTATGATTTTTGATGGACCTTTTTCAGACTCACTATACAACAGAGAAATTGTTGGTTTGCCAAAAGAGGAAGTTAGCGAAAATGTTGCAAAAGATATTTTAGTGGGAATTTTGGAGGGAAGTTATGAATATAATAGCATTTCTTATTTGGGTGAAACCCAGGGCTTGTTTAACACTTACGACTACAGAATAGAAGTTAAAAATGCAACAAGTTTTATCGCGCAAGTTGCAAAGCGTGGCGGGTTTTTGCTAACCATTACTTGTGATGCAATGTTAAACGAAAATTCATTGTTAAGCGTAGAAGAATGTGCTAGCATTGCACGAGATTTTTGCGCAAAGGCAGGAGCAAGTGATATGAGTATGGTTTGGAGCGAAGAGTATGGCGGGGTTGCCGTGCTTAATATGGCACCAGTTGTTAATAATGTTATTTACTACCCAGATTTAATTAAGGTTAAAGTTGACCAAAATAGTGGTAAAATTATTGGGTACGAAGCACAAAACTATGCAATAAACCACAAAGATAGAGTGCTTTCTGCACCAAGTTTGGGTGCAACAGAAGCAAGGGAACTGCTAGACCCAAGGCTAAATGTAAACACACAAAAATTGTGTGTGATGCCACTAGATTATGGCGGGGAAGTGTTTGCGTATGAGTTTAATTGTGAATATATGGGTGCAACTTATTATGTTTATATTAACGCAAACTATGGTGATGAAGAAAAAATTTTAAAGGTAGTTTATACAAACGAAGGTTCGCTATTATCTTAAATAAAAAAGAGTAGGCTATAGGCCTATTCTTTTTTATTAATATTGTATTCCCCAAACAACAAGGTGTTTTGCTTTTTTGCCACAAACAACACACTTGCCACTTATTAATTTTTCGTCTAATATGCAACGAGATTTTGTTCCCTTAATTTCTTTCATAGCAAGTTCGCACTTTTCATCACCGCACCAATCTGCCTTAATAAATCCGGGTTGGGTATCCATAATGCGTTTAACATCATCAAGTGTTACTGCAGTATATGTCTTTTCTTTTGCGCGCTTAAATGCTGTATTATACAAGTTGTTTTGTATATCTTCTAAAACTACCTTAATATGAGCAATTGTCATATCATCTAGAGGGATTTGTTCCTTTTCTCTTGTATCTCGCCTTGCGAGAGTTATAGAGTTTTTATCTAGGTCTTTCATACCAATTTCAATTCTCATAGGTATTCCGTTTACTTCGTGTTCAGCGAACTTAAAGCCTGGTGTTTTATCAGAGTTATCAATAAATGTTACAACATCATATTCGTTTAATTCATCACATAATTTTTGTGCTGTTTGCATAATGCGCTCATCAGTACCAATTGGTACAATAACAACATGGCGAGGAGCAATTTTTGGTGGCAATATAAGCCCGTTATCATCACTATGAACCATAATTAATGCGCCCATCATTCTTGTTGTTGAACCCCAAGATGTTTGGTAGGCATATTCTAGTTCATTTTTATCGTTTAAAAATTGAATACCATATGCTTTTGCAAATTTTTGCCCAAAATAGTGGCTTGTTGCACTTTGAAGTGAAATTCCGTTATACATAAGTGCTTCTAGTGTTAGGGTATATTCTGCGCCTGCAAACTTTTCTTTTTCTGTTTTTTTACCAGTTATTACTGGAATTGCAAGATATTCTTCAAAAAAGTTTTTATAAACATTTAGCATATCCCAAACTTCTTGTTCTGCTTCTTTTGCGCTAGCGTGCACAGTGTGCCCCTCTTGCCACAAGAATTCTCTTGTTCTTAAAAAAGGCCTAGTTTCTTTTTCCCAACGCATAACAGAACACCATTGGTTTAACTTTATTGGCAAATCTTTATAAGATTTTGCTTTTTTCGCAAAGTATTCACTAAATAGTGTTTCGCTTGTAGGGCGCACCATTAGGCGTTCAGTTAGTTCTTTGTTGCCACCAATTGTAACCCAAGCACCTTCTGGAGCAAAACCTTCAATTAAATCGGCTTCTTTTTTAAGCAAACTTTCAGGAATTAGCATTGGCATAGAGACATTAAAGTGCCCACGCTTTTTAAATTCTTTGTCAAGCACGCTTTGCATTTTTTCCCAAATAGCATAGCCGTTTGGTTCAAATATAATGCAACCTTTTGTGCTAGAATAATCTGCAAGTTTGGCTTGTTTAATAACATCTGTATACCATTGCGCAAAGTCTACATCACGCGAAGTTATTGCCTTATTTTTCATAATTTTAAATCCCTTTTTTAGTTTTTATAAACATATAATTGCAATATATCACAAAATATGGCAAGTGTCAATTATTTATGTAATTTTGTATGCTTTTACGCCATATATTTAAACTATGATAAATAAAAATAATTTAATTATTCATCCTTTATTTTTTATTCTTTCGCTTGTTATGTGTTTTATATATGGTGCATACTATGTGCTATTGTATTTTATTGCAGTTTTTATTCACGAATATGCACACTTTTGGCAAGCAAAAAGGTGTGGAGTGGTGCTAAACGGTTTTAGTCTTATGCCGTATGGTGCACGCCTAAACTTAAAACAAAGTGCTATATCTTATAAAGATGATGTTTTAATATCTCTTGCCGGGCCCCTTGCAAATTTATTAAGTGCGCTTTTGTGTTGTGCAGTGTGGTGGGTTTTCCCATCTACTTATGCTTATTTAGATGTATTTGTTTATGCTAGTTTGTGCCTAGCCTTATTTAATTTGCTTCCAATTTTGCCATTAGATGGGGCTCGTGTTGTTCTTGCAATATGCTCAAAATATGGCAGGCGAAGTGGAGGGTATAAGTGCTTACTTGCACTAAATTATATTGCCTTCCTTTTGCTTTTTATTTGTTTTGTTTATTCTTTATTTACGGGCGTAAATATAACCGTGGGTATAATTGCTTTTTTCGTGTTATTTTCTTGTTTTGATAACGATAATTCCTACTATTACCAAAGCGTGCTAAAACTTCAAAATTTTAAACTAATAAAAAATAAGCCCATAGAAGTTAAGGCTTATGTATTATCTAGTTCAAGCGATGTAACAAGCGTGTATAAATTAATCAACCCTTCTTACTACACCGTTATTGTGGTAGAAGGGGAAGATGGTAAGAAAAAAATTGTTGCCCAAAGCGATTTTGAAAAATATTTCTTTTCAAAAGGTGATACAAAATGAAGTCGGTTATTAATTTTGTATGCGTTTATGTATGCACAATAATTGGTGCAAGTTTTATTACCGGCAATGAAATTTATATGTTTTTTGCTCGTTATGGTGGTTGGGCTTACTTTTTAATGGTGCTTTGTTTTGCTCTTTTTGTTTTCACATCTATAACCATCTTTTGCAAATGTAAAAAGGCAAATATAACAAACATTTTAGATGCCTTTTCTAGCGGGGTTGTTGCAAAAGTTATGCAAGCGTTTACCTACATAACATATTTTATGTTTGCAAGTGTTATGCTTGCAGGTTTAAGGGAACTTTTTGGAATTTTATTTACCTTAATATGTGCAATAATTTGTGTTTATTTAATAAAAAAAGGAATATCATCAATTGTTAAAATAAATGCTATATTGTTCCCTTTTGTTATTATTTATTTAATTGTTTTAAGTGTAATGCCAAATAATGGACAAACTTGTTTAAATGTGCAAAGTTTATCTTTTAGTGCTGTTTTTAACATATTTACATATGTGTCTTTAAATGTAATTTTAATTTTAGGTAGTATGTTAAAATTAACTAGCAAAATGTCAAAACGGCAAATAATAGCATCAACTGTGCTTTCTGGCTTTGTTTTTGCCCTTTTAATAGTTTTTCAAATTATAATTTTGCAGGGTAGTGAAATACAAGATTTTAATATGCCACTACTATATATTGCGAGCAAAAATAATTTTGTTTATGCCTTTGCTTTAATGGTTGCTTTTTGTGCTATGATATCTTCTTATTTATCTAGCATTTATTCTATGTATGTAAAAATTAACAAAAGCAAATGTAGTAATTTTTATTTAACAATTCTTATTTGTTCTATAGTTTGTTTTTCGTTTTTAGGTTTTTCACGCATTGTGCAGTTTAGTTATATATTTTTAGGGTGTGTTTCTTTTGTGCTTATGGCTTATTTGTGTGCTATAAAATTTAAGAAGAAATAGGGGATAACAAAAAAGGCAAGTGTTATGCTTGCCTACCATCGTTTTGTTCGCAAGAAACTTTAATATAATTTTCTATTTCTCTATTTAAATCTTTTAAATGCATTTTTAAACTTAATTGTTTATCGCAAAAAGATTGAAATGCTTTCTCTCTTTGTTTTAAATCCTGTTGATATTTGTTAAATAGTTCTAAATCGCTATCAATTTTATCAATGCTAAATCTAGGGTAAGTAATTTCATAAAATTCTTGTAGGTAAGATTTTTTGCCTTCTTCAGATTGTTTTATATATTCGTTCTTGCATTTTTGTGCTTTTTGCATATGCTCAATTGATTTTTTATAAGCAGAAAGAACTTCTTTATATTCTTGTTCTAAATCTTTTTTGTCTTTAAAAATTTGATTATCAATATCAGTTAATGTTTTACCATTATTTTTAGTTTTTAATGCAACTAAAAAGTTTTTCATTTTCTCTTCAAACTCGTTTATGTTTGCAGTGTGCATTTGTAAGTGCCTAAAAGCACCTTCGTAGGCAATAATATCTTCACTAAATTTTAATAAAGTAGCACAAAAATTAGAAGATTCTTCGACAATGTTAGAATTTAAAATAATATCAATGGATTCGTTAGACTTAATTAAATTTAAATCCAAATCAAAGCAAAGGTCAATAAAAGCAAGCATTCCTTTTAGTTCTTCGCTAGAAAAATTATAAGGAGGATTGTTTATTATTGCTTTTGGTTTTTCGTTAGCAATTTTGTAAAACCTTTTCCAGTTGTTTACGGTAGATTTTTTTAGTGCTAACAATGTTTTTTCGCAAGGGTTATTTCTAAATTCTTTAATATAATTAGCCTTCTCAACTGTGTCAAATTCATAAGGTTGTTGTGCCCCCATTTCAAGACTATCTATTTCAATTTCTTCTACAAGTTCGCGGGCAAGGCGGTCGAGTTCTGCATCATCAAGTTTGTCAAAAATTTCAGTATCACTTAAACCTGGGAATTTTGCTCTAGTTTCTTCATCAAAATCAACATTAAAATTTGAAAGGTTAACAGAAAGACCGCTTCCTTTTAATTGTTTTTCAATTCTCTTTTTCATATCTGATTGAACATTTTGCCTTAAATTATTATCCATATATATTTATCTCCTAGTTATCACTTTTCGGTTAAAAGTATACAAAGTTTAGGGTAAAATGTCAATATGTGAAAATTTTTAAAAGGTATATAAATTGATTAATAAAGCACTATTGTTGATGTTTTTTAAAGTAAAAATGTTCAAAAATAGCAACAGCAAAATACATAATTGATGCAAGAACGCAAAGTATTAGTGTGCTTGCCATAACTAAATCTAACTTAAATACAGCACCGCCATAAACAATTAAATAACCAAGACCCGCTTTGCTTACAAGGTATTCTCCCATAATAGTTCCAACCCAAGTTAAGCCAACATTAATTTTAAGAACAGAAATAAATTCTGGCACGCTTTGAGGCAAAACAAGTTTAGTTAGAATTTGCCACTTGTTAGCACCAAAAGATTGCATTAGCGCAATTTTATCTTTATCGCAGGCAAGAAAAGAACTTAAAAAAGATAGGGTAGTTACAATTATCATAATTAAAATTGCCATAACAATTATGCTTTTAGCTCCAACACCACACCAAATTATAATAAGTGGTCCAAGTGCAATTTTGGGCAAACTATTAAGTACCACAATGTATGGCTCAAGCACTTTGCGTAATGTATCGCTACGCCACAAAAGCACTGCAACAATAAAGGCAAGTGCGGTTGCTATAACAAACGCCAAAATAGCCTCGTAAAGTGTGGTCCAAATGTGTTGCCACAAATTTCCTTTTGTGTAAAGGTCTGCAATGGTGTTTGCCATTCTAGATGGGCTAGATGTATACAAAACATTAATAATTCCGGCATTAGCACACACTTCCCACAATACTAAAGCGCCAATTAAAATTAATAGTTGCAAGCATAGGATAAGTGCTTTTTTCTTTTTTATTTTAGTTAAAAATTTTTTATGTTCTGCGCTGTAAGTGTTATTTTTCATATCGCTTCATTTCTCTCCAAATTTGGTCAAAATAGGTGTTAAACTTTGCTTGTTCTCTGCGTTCAAAAGGGGATAAAGATTTATCAAATTTAATGTCAACAATTTTCGCAACTTTTGCAGGCCTTGATGATAGCACAATAACTTTATCGCTCATACTAATTGCTTCGTGTATATCGTGCGTTACAAGTATTGCAGTTTTATTTTCGCTTTTAATTATGTTATATACATCATCACACACATCAAGCCGTGTTTGAAAATCTAGGGCAGAAAAAGGTTCATCCAAAAGCAAAATTTCTGGTTTTAAGGCAAGCGTTCTAATTAAAGAGGCTCTTTGTTTCATTCCACCACTAATGGCGTTTGGCATATGGTGTAAAAAGTCGCCCAAGCCATATTTTTTTGCAAGGTTAATAACATAATCCACATTTTCTTTGGTCTTTTTGCCTTGTACTTCAAGCCCTAAAAGCAAATTGTCCAAAATGCTTCTCCACGGAAAAAGCAAATCCCTTTGGAACATATATCCGCAAGGGTGGGTGCTTTTGCTCTTTATTACAACGCTTCCGCCACTGGGTTTTATAAGGGAAGAAATTATAGAAAGAATTGTGGTTTTTCCGCAACCACTTGGGCCAACCAAAGAAACAAACTCGCCCGCATTTATGTTAAAAGATATATCATCTAGTGCGCGCGTTTCGCCTTGTTTGGTGTGGTAATTTAAACTGATATTTTTGCAACTAAGAATGTGCTCCATAATTAAAAACTCCTTATATTTCAGTATATATACCATTATTGTAATTTGTTAATAATGTAATAAAAAAGCAAAAGATGAATATGTATACAATATGTTTAAAGGCAAAGATAAAAATGTAAGTTCAACTTTTAGTAAGTTACTACAAGCGTATAAGGTTATGAACTTTAATGGTAAAGAATTGTATGTTATGGGCATAGAACGCATAATAAAATTTAGTGCAGAAGAAGTGGTTTTGTTATTAAAAAATGTGCAAAAATTATGCATTTATGGCGAAAAATTAGTTATCACAGAGTGCGATAAAAGTGCAATTATGCTAACTGGCACAATTATAAAGACTGAGGTGGAATAAGTGGTGCTTAAATGCAGGTTTAGTATTTCTGGTTTAAATGCAGAACGCAAATTCAATGCACTAATTAAAGGCAATATAGAAGTTTTAAATGTTGTAAGGCAAGAAAAAACTATTTTTTTTGAAGTTGCGAGCAAACACAAACGCGCAGTACAAAACTTTTTAAAGCAAAATAATTGCAACTTTAATTGCGAGTATATTGGGCTTGCTCTTGTTTTAGATAGGTTAAAGTTTAAATTTGGTCTAATGTGTGGGGTGGCGTTATTTATTGCGCTTTTAATATTTTCAGCAAGCGTTGTAATGCAAGTGCGCATAACTGGCAACAAGAATATAACAAACCAGCAAATAATGCAGGTGCTTTACCAAAATGGCGTACATCTATGGGGTGCTAAAACAAATTATGATGTTGAGCAGATTGGTAACATAATAGTAGATAACTTTACAGAAATTTCATTTTCTAGTGTAATAATAAGGGGCAACGCCTTAGTTATAAGTGTAAAAGAAAATCCAGCAGAAAAAAAGCCTAAATATACCGCCCTCAAAGCAAACTGTTCTGGCGTTATTACCGGCTTAAAAATTAGGCGTGGTACAAGTTTAGTTAAAGTTGGCGATGTTGTTCAGGCTGGGCAAATAATAGTTGAACCATACGAGGTTTTGCACGGCGAACGCGTACTTGTTGAGCCAGATGCAGAAGTTTTTGCAACATCTTACATCAAGGGAGAAGTTCAGTATAATTCTCGCGGGTTTTTGCGTGGGCGTGTTGGGGATGAGTATTCTGTAAGAGAAATGCATATTTTGGGTTTGCGTGTTCCGTGCGTAGCAAAAGGCGATGCAAGCGTGCTAAATAGTGAATATGAGGTGGAAGTTGAAGAGCAAGTTATTAATACTATTTTGCAGGTAAAACAAATAATAACGCACTACTTTAAAATTGGCGATACAATTAAGGCCGATTACGAGCGAGATAAAGAGGCGCTTGCTCGGCAGTCGCAATATTTAGCGTTAGAGCAAATTGATAACAAAAACGATATAAAAAACATAAGCACGCAAACAATAGAGGTGGACGGTGTGTATTACATAACAACTTACATAGAAATTAACAAAAATATTTTAAGCGAATAAAACCTTTGCGTTTTAGTGCTTTTTGTGTTAACATATAAATAATTAGAGGTAGTGTATGATTTATTTATTAAACGAAGAAAAATATGTTGATGATAATACATTTAATGTGCTGGAAAAATTGTTTAATCAGGCACTTAAATACACAAAGCAAAAGAGCAAAAAGTTGTGCGTTTCGCTTCAGTTTGTAAGTTTGGAAGAAATTCACGAGTTAAACAAAAGTGCGCGTGGGGTAGATAGAGCAACAGATATATTATCTTTTCCGCTAACGGAAGTAAAAGCGGGCGAAGTTATAAACATAAAAGATTATCCCTTTGATGTAGACAGGGAAACTGGCGAACTTAGCATTGGCGACCTTGTTGTTTGCTTAGATAAAATTAAAGAGCAGGCAAAAGAGTATGGGCATAGCGAGATGAGAGAGCTTTGCTATTTGTTCACCCACGGAGTGTTGCATTTGCTTGGTTATGACCACGAACAAGAAAAAGATAAGGCTATAATGCGCAAGGCGGAAGAAGAAATTTTAGAAAAAGTAGATTCTTCATTAAAAAGGTAATAAAAGCACCCTTTAACAGGGTGCTTTTTTGTTTTGCATCTAAACAAAACAACACTTTTGTGGTATAATTATAATAGATAAAAAGATGAATAAATAATTAAAAAAATATAACTAAAAAGGAGTGAAAGATGATAAAATTAACAACTTTAGATAAATTTAAATTAAAACACTCAACATTTTTAAGTGAAGGAGATGCTAAATTCATTGTAAGCCACTTGGGTAATTATTCTATAGAAGATGTAAAAATTATGTATAACTTAATAAATCAGGCACGCAATAAAGCATAAAACAACATCTATAAAATAGAAAAAAAGGGCGGGCTTGCAAACATTGAAGAAGCGTACAATTATTATACAACAAGGATTAATCTTTTCCATAAATATTCTGCAATAGGCGTTACAATTATGGCAATATCTGCTGTTGCAAATAATATTTATGGCCCACACATTTGTGCGTTTGCTGGCTTTTTTGCCGGACTATTAACTATGGCTTACGGGTGCAGTAAGACTGACTATATAGTATATAAAGATAAAAGTTGCTATCCTATCTTGAAGCACGAGGCAAAATATGCAGAAGATGTTTTAAACAAAACAAACAAGGTGTTTGAAAAAGTTGAAGAGCATCTTAATTGCGGGAGAGATTTGGCTAATATATAAAAAGTAAAAAGTGAAGAGAAAAATCTTCACTTTTTTATATTCAGAGCATTAAAATATGTACAAAAGCAAAAAAATGTGGTAATATATATGCAATTAAATATAAAGAGGGGATAATGGAAGAAAAAAAATTTAGCATAGGAACAGTTTGTTTGGTTGGTAAGTCTAATGTGGGTAAAAGTTCGCTAATTAACGCAATAATTCGCGAGAAAGTTAGCATTGTTTCGCCTAAACCCCAAACTACAAGAGATAATATAATTGGTGTGTATAATGATGAAAATAGTCAAATTGTGTTTATAGATACACCAGGACTTTTTAAAAGTGATAGCAAACTTGGCGATGCAATGAACAAAGGCGTAAGGCAAGCGCGTGATGATGCTGATGTTATTTTGGTGCTTGTTGATGGCTCTAAAGGTATAAAAGATGAGGATATAACTTTTGTACAAAGTTTTTCTAAGTTTGATAATGTTATACTTGTTGTTACAAAAACAGATTTAACTACATTTGAAAAACTTTATCCGCATTTAGATAAAGTTAATAAATTATCATTTTTAGCAGATATTGTGCCAATTTCTAGCCACAAAAACAGAAATGTTGATGTGCTAATTGATGCTGTTAAAAAATTGTTGCCAAAGGGTGATAAAAAAGATTTTATGTTCGATACTGATATGTTTACAAACAAATCGGTTAAGTTTATGGCGGGCGAAATTATAAGAGAAAAGTTATTGCTTGCACTTGATGATGAAGTGCCTCATGGCATAGCAATACATATTTACAAGTGGGAAGAGGGGTATAGTTTAGCAAAAATATATGTAGATATCATCTGCGAAAAAGAACGCCACAAGCCACTTATAATTGGTAAAAGGGGCGCTATGCTTAAAAAGGTTGGGCAAAATGCTAGAATTGATATAGAAAAAATGCTTGGTAAACAAGTGTATTTAGAAATGTTTGTAAAGGTTAAAGAAAACTGGAAAAATAATGCAGATGTGCTTGCAACATTGCGTAAAGATGAGGATGCAAATTAAATTTTAATTTTAAAAATTACATAAAAACTAAAATAAAAGGATTAATTACATATGAAAAAGGGAATTTCCAACTTTTTTGGATATGAATACGACTACAATCAAATTTACAAAGATATTAAAAATGCTGGGTTTGATTGCATTATGTCTAGCAGTGATAAAAACTTTTTTTACCAAACAGGAAATATGAAATTCCAAGCAAAAGCAATGAAAGAATTATCACTCTTGCCAGACAGTTTACACTCTACATATAAAACAGATGATTTGCCATATTTTTTTAAAAGTGGGTTAAAGGGGTATAAGATGCTTTGCTCGCTTAAGCGTGATGTTAAAATTGCACAAAAGTATGGATATAAGTTTTTAGTTGTGCATCTAGAAGGTGAGTTGTCTACAATAGGTGTTAATAGAGTGGAAAAGTTAGTTGAGTTTGGGGAAAAACACAATGTAATTATTGCTATAGAAAACTTAATTGCAAACCGCAATATTCTTGCTTATTTATTTGAGCATATTAAAAGTGATTATTTGCGTTTTTGCTTTGATGCTGGGCACGAAAATTGCTTTGCAGGGCAAATGGGCGTTTTAGAACAATTTGCCGATAAACTTGTTTGCTTGCATCTTCATAGTAATGATGGAGCAAGTGATATGCACACTCTAAACAAGTATGGTACAGTTAATTGGAATAGAATTGCACGCGTGCTTGCATCACTTAAAAATTGTGATGATATTGTATTAAATTATGAACTTATTATGCGATATAGAACAAAAAAAGATACCGCTCAAAGCGTTTTAAAAGAGTGCTTTGCTCAGGCTTGTGAGCTAGAGGAAATGATTAAAAAGTATAAACAAAATTAAAAAATTAAAAGGCAAAAGAAAATTTTGTCTTTTTTTGTGATTATTATAAAAATTTAAAAAAGTACTTGATTTTTTGCAATATGTACTATATAATAAATGTAACGATTATTTTTAATGTAACAGTGCTTTTGCACTTTAATATTATGTTTAACCTTAGGTTAAAATTGTTTTAGCATAAACATATGCTATTTGTTTTTTGTTTGCTAACACATCTATGTGTTAATGCTTTTTTGCGCTAAATTAAAG
>CAVFEO010000002.1:0-30772 GCA_963621425.1 bacterium
AAGAAGAAGTAATTGATGGCATTGTAATTAATGTTCAAGATTATAAAGATAGCGCAAAACTTTTAACTTTGCTAACCCCTAATGGCAAAAGATTAATTAATGCCAAAGGCGTAAGCAAACAAGCAAGCAAATTAAAAGGCGTTGCCTACCCTTTTTGTTTTGCAGAATTTAGTTTGCTAACAAAAAACCAAACTACGCTTGTTGGCTACAACCTATATGATAGTTTTTTTAATTTAAGTGCAAATTATATGCGCTATGTAACTGCGTGTGTTATTGTAGATTTAATTAATAAAACAACTGACGATGCGCAAGCCTTAAAAGAACTTTTTTTGCCGTGCGTTAATGCCGTTAAAAACTTGTGCTACCAAAATGAAATTTCTCACCTAGCAATTTTAAATAATTTTTTGCTTACATACTTAAATGTTTGTGGGTATGCCCTAAATTTAAATACTTGTGCCGGTTGCGGAAAAGAGTTAAAAGAGTTTTATTTTAACCCGTATGATGCAAGCATACTATGCGAAAACTGCAAAACAATTAGATGCGAACAATTAAATAATAGCCAAACTAACTACATTTTTAACAAGGCACAAACTAAAATAGATAAAATTGATGAGCAACACATAACAAAAAATTTAGCAAATGCCATTTTTTGCTTAACCAACATCAAACTTAAAATAGAAGAATTAATTAAATAAAGAACAAAAAAAGAGTTCAAAATATGAACTCTTTTTTATTTTATAAATCTATTTGATATACATCGTTGTTACGCTCAACAATATAGCCATTATAGTTTGAACCAGAATTATCGCTGTAACTTAAAATGTTTGAAATGTATGCGTTGTGGCGAATTAAATAGCCAATCACATAACCAGTATAAGAGGTGTTAACACCAGCACGAGTGCAAGCAATTATTACATTTTTAATTGTAATTGTTTGCCCAAAGCCAGCAATATCACCAATATAAATGTTACCCGTTGCATCTAATATAGTTACTTCTATTGTAGATGTTGTAATATCATTTAATGTTGTTATATACGGTTCTGCTGTACCTACAAAATTATCTTTATCGACTTCTTTTAACGCCCTCATAACATCAGCAGATGTAACAGGTGTGCTTGTACCATCATACATAACTTCATCTGGTGTGCCCGCACCTATTGTTCCGTTATAAGTTGTAAAGCCATTAACATCACCAAAGGCAACGCAATTAATTTCTGTTGCGTAAGCAAAGCCAACCACACCGCCAGCAAACACTGTTGTTGCACCAGTGCCAGAAAGGCTTACTTTAACGCCCTTTAATATTACATTTTTAATTGTTGCGCCTTGAGTTTTACCAAACATACCAGCGTAACCAATATGCGTATCACTTATAAAGCCATTAAATTCTATGTTAGAAATTGTATGCATAGCGCCATCAAAAGTACCTCTAAACGGATTAATTTCTGTACCAATTGCAGGAATTACTTCTGTTTCAATAGTGCACTCCACATAATGAGAAGAATCTATTTCAAACCTTTGGTCGTTTACATAATTATATCTTAGGCCATCGCTATATATAATATAGTCTATATCTTCAATATAATCTGTATAAATATAATATCTCTCACCACTTATTACAGCGTATCTTAAGCCATCTACATCATGAGCAAGCGTAAATGTATAACCATCTCCGCCGTTTGCAAGAGAGCCATTATTTACTGCGTTTGCAAGGTTCAATAAATTTAATGAATTTTGCAATGTATAAGTTCTTGTAGCATCGTTATAAGTGCCCAAGCCATCTAAAACAAGCACATCTTGTGGGTCAAAGTTGTGTACTGGGAAGTCACCCTTTGTATTATCCCAAATGTTGTGATTGTATGGAGATACTGGGCCATTATAATACCAATGGTCATTTTCTGTAAAGAAAGTCTTATTCTCATCAATTGGTGCTGGAATTTCTTTAATTATATAACTTATAGTACTTCCGCCATCTTGAGTTTTAATTGTACCACTATTTACATTAACAAATGCAGGTAAACTATCATTATTGTTTTGCAAAACAGTGTTTAAAATTTCTGCAATTTGCCCGCTTGCAAGCGTTCCAATTAAACTAATTGCTTGTGTTCCATTTTTGCTGTTTTGAGAGTAGCAAGTTTGAATTTGTACGCTACCAGAGCACAAACCAACAAATGCGCCCATAGTGCTAAGAGTTGTTGGAACAGTGCTATTAAATGTTACATAACTGCGAGCAATAGAATTATATCTGCCCTTTAGGTTACCAACAAGTACGCCAACATTGTTACTATCCATTGTGCCAGAAACAGTAACACCTGTGCAAGACATAGTATCTAGCGAAATGTTTGTTGCAACTTGAATTAAACCATAATTTGCACTACCACTTGATACATTTAATTTAAAGTCTGTAATAGCAACATTTTTAATTATAGCGTTGTTTGCATTTTCAATTAGCGGAACATTATTTTGGGTATGCTTAAACGAAATTGTTTTCATATTACCATCTAATGTGCCCCTAAAGTATTTTAGACCTTGCCAATCTGCATTAAGCGAAACATCTGAAGATAATATTAATGTGTAATTAGCAAATGCATTTAATTTTTTCCATTGAGTTTTGTTTGATGCAGTTATTAATGATGCCTTATACAAATCTGCACCTTTAATATAAATGTTGTTGCCTTCTATTGTGAACAAATCCATTAAAGAAGTATCTCTCATAACTTGTTTTACAACTGGCGTAGCATCATCTTCATCCTCAAAAGTGAAGTTATCGTCAATTATAAATTGCGCAAAAGCCTCTGTCTTTTTACCTACAACAGAGCCACTTGCTCCATCAAAAGGAATATAAGTGTAATAATCGCCATCTTCCTTTTTTATACCATCACTTACAAGTTGAATATACAAATATCCACCTTCGCCATAATCGTAACTTGCATTACCTAATGCTTCTTTATAAATTACATCAATACCTGCAATTTGGAAAGAATATGTAACAAAGTTTTCTGCGCCTTCACCACTTGCTTTATATGCACCAACTAGAGCAAGGCGTATATCATTATTTGTTACGCTAAAGCCTGCGTGATTTTTATTATAAGCATATGCATTATAGAACACTTTGTTTAAAGAAATTGTGCTCTCGCTATTTTCGCTAGTTTTTTCAACATCACAAGCACCAACTACACCACCCATAATAAGCGGATAATAAGTAACATCGTTGCCATTGCCATCTTTAGTTGTGTATTTGTATGTTTCAAAACTTGCTTTGTTAAATGTTGCAATAGATACAACATTGTTTAGCGTTAAAACTTCTGGACTAGATGATATGCCGGAATATTTTAGCGTATTGTTTATTTCTTTGCCGTTTAAGCCAACAATACCACCTATAATTCTTACATCTGAAGAATCTAATCTGTTACCGCCATCCACAACGCATCTAGCGTAACTGAACGAAATTTCTCCGCCTATTGTGTTGCCTACAAGCCCTGCTAAAATTCTTGCAGACCTATTTATTACATTAACCTTGTTGTAACTATCTATAACTTTGCCTTTTACCATAATACCAACAAGGCCACCAATTACACCATATTGAGAGTGTGTGCCAAACGCATAATACCTAAAGAAGTTGTTGTTTGCCACATCTTGTGCCCTACCAACGCCTTCTTGGCTACCGTTATTTAGCACAGAGTCTATATTATCTAATGCAGATTGAATTTCGTCTTCATATTTAACGCTTGCACTATTAATTACGCCCTCGCTAATGCCGGCAACACCGCCAATTGCAGTTGTACCGCTTAAATACATAGAGTCATCTACAACAATTTGAATATTTTTAACTTCTCTATTTAAGCCAACATAACCAAATGCGCCACCAACAACATCACCAATTATAACTGCGCCATCGCTTACTTTGATGTTTGCAATTTCTTTAGTGCTTGCGCTTGTTTTACCGCTTAAAATACCAAAAATACCGCCAGCGTAAGAATATGTGCCATATTCAGCCTCTTTATCACCTACTTGAACTTTTTGGTTTTGTTTATATGTTGCGTTAACGCTTAAACTTGATGTAATGTTTTTAATTTCGCTATCATCACTATGAGCAACACCAGCAAGTGCACCAACAATATTTTTGCCTTGAACAACTGCTGAACCTGTTAGGTTAATGTTGTAAATGTAAGCCCTAGATATTGTACCTGCAAGCACACCTACATTTTGAATAGCAGAACCATAAAGTTCTAAAACTTCTATATCTAGGTTTTGTATAATTGCGCCATTGCTTAACTTTTTAAACAAACCAAAGTTTTCCATATCTAAGTTTTCTGCATCTACATCAACATAACTTATTCTTAAAGAATCCATTCTCATACCATTGCCGTTTAACACACCAGAGAAATCTGTAAAGTATGTTTGCGCCATTTTGGTTTCATCTCTAAATGAAATGTTTTTTGCAAGAACATAATACTTGCTGTTAGCCCCTTCAAAAGTGCTACCTTCTTTTATGTATCTGTTTAATAGCGCCGTGCTATAAATTACATATGGGTGGCTAGCAGAACCAAGTGTTGCACCAATTAATGCTGAATATTTATATTCTGGGTTGCCATCACTTGTTTTAGATGAAGACAACAAATCTACATAACCTTTACTTACAAGATTTGCGCTAGTTAATGTTGGCATACCAGAAATAAAGTTTTGCCCTACATAATCGCCTTGCCCTGCACTTTGTTTTGGCATCATCCAAACACCGGCAGTGGTTAAGCCAGTTGAAGTATCAAAGTTAGTTGAAAATGCAAATGTTGTAAATGTAGCAGTTTTGTTAAATTCGCTTGCAATAACAGGCTCTGCTGATTGGTTTTCTTTATTTGCAAAGTTACCATCCATAAAGTAACAATTAGTTATACCACCATCACGGTTATTTACTTGGTTGTAACTATCTACACCAACAAAAGCCATATCTCGCTTACTGTGTTCTCTTACAGCACAAGCAGAATAACAATTATCTATACTGCCACTTATGTTATCTAGCACAAAACCTGCGCTTGATGCACTTGTAGATACTTTTAAGTTTGCGTAGCAGTTTGTAACTTCACCACTATTTGTATGAACAAATCCGCTTGCAGTTGTGCTTGCATTAATACCAACATATGTACCGCTAAACACACCAGCAGTGCTTGATGCACTCTTTAAGTGTTCTACATAACTTAATGTTATTTTACCGCCGTTTCTGCCAGCAAAACCGCCCACACTTGAAGATAATTGCACTGTTGTATAACTGTTTACCCTTGCCTTTGAATAGCAAGAAGAAATTGTCCCGTTATTTTGACCTACAAAACCGCCTATTATGCCATAACCATTAAGGTCTAGCCCAGAATTTACCCTGCAGTTTGTAATGTAACCGCTATTAACACCGCAAAGAGCGCCCATTGTGCTTGTAACTGATGATGAATTTTCACTATCACTTACAGTAATTTGAACAGCAATACCAAACGCATCACGAGGAATAATGCTATCACTTGTGATGTAATCTTGCGTGCCAGTAACTGTGCCAGATGCTGTATCTGTTGTAACAATTGTATTATCTTCTCTGCCTTCACCGCTATAAGTTATAGAGCAGTTATAAAGCGTACCAAAGTTGTTTGCAACTATTGTACCATAAACCACAGATGATTTATTTTGTGCATCTACATATAGTTTGCGTTGAGTTATTACAACATTTAAGTTTTCTATAATACAATCTGCACTGGTTGATGCAAAAATACCAATGTTGTTTGATTCTGTTGTTTTAAAACTTGTAACTGTTATTGTTTTATTGTTACCATTTAAATATGCTATTTGCGCTGTAATTGGCACAAATTCGTTTAATTCTAAATTACGCATTAAAACATAACTCATACCTGCTTCCATATTTTGGAATTCTTGTATGTTGTATATTGGTTTAGCATTATCTAAACTTGTATTCATATAGAAAGATACATTAAAGAATTTAGATTGTTCTATAAAATATCTTCCGTTTTGCATTGTTTTGCTTGATGAAAAATCATAAGGTGAACTTGCAATTCTGTTGCCAGTTGATTTTACAAGTTTACTAAACACATAAGAGTTTGAACTTTTATCAAAATAATACTTCAAGTGAACGCCAACATATTTTAGATAACTATCAATTTCGTCATAGAAGTTGCCAGTTACATACAAATCTTTTGAAATGCTAGATAGCGTTTTTATTGTAATGTATTCGTTTGAATAATACGAACCAACAGAACTATCTTGTGAAGTTGGCGTGCTTCTATATGCGTACCAAGTATTGTAATCGTAACCAGAAATGCGTGCAAAATCGCTTTGAATTAACGCATAAATTTCCGCATCTGTTTCATCATAGAAAATCTTACTATTTTCAACTGATAGCGCAAGTTTAAAGTTACCACCAAACTGCTCACGCATTACATTGCCTGTAACAAGGTTAAAGCCAATATCTTGTATTATGTATGGCACAACAATTAATTGTATTGTGCTGTTTGTAACTTTAATTTCTTCACCAACTTGCTTTGTACAAGTAAATGTAATAAGCACATTATCGCCAATGCTTGCGTTTTTATTAATGCTTACATAATAACTATTATCTTGCTTATAAACTGTTGCAAAATTGTATGCTACAGTAGGTTCTTTAACAGTAGAAATAAATATTTGTGGGTCTTCTACTGCGTTAAATATTTGCACATCAAGTTTATCTGTAATTCCTCTTGGAATATAAATATCTTGCACATCGCTTGAAGCCTCGCCCCTATATGCAAGTTTAACAACTGGCAAATTTTCGCAATTAATTACTCTGTTTGCAGTTGCTACAACTGTTGCAGAACCGTTTATAACTTTGTATGCTGTAAGTTTAATTGTATATGTTTTAATTAATGTATCAACTGGTGCGTTTACTGTTACATAATACCTACCAGTTTTACCATAACTTAATTTTACATTGTTGCCTTCTATTACTTCATAATAAACATTTGCAAGTCTAATACCTGTTGAAAGATATGAAATTTGGTTGAATTCTTGATATGGATATGCTTTTTTACCCGCAATATCAGATACAAGTGTTGGGTTATATAAGTTTTGCGTAAAGTTTAACTTATCTTGGCTAGTAACTTCTATATAATCATAATTTGCAAAGTAAGGTGCAACATCAATCATTAAAAGTCCGTTTGTGCCTGGCAAAATCATATCACGCGCGCCCTCGTTTGCGTTTAGATAACTCTTATCGCCATCAACTGTTTTTAACCCATATGTGTAATAAGAAGATTCTATTCTATCTACTGTTGCTGGGTAATAACTTATGTTGTAAAGTGCCATTAAGTTTTGGTTAGATGCAGGAATTGTCCTAACTGTGTAAACCGCAGTAGAATCAATTTCTCTTGCTTTACCTTTTAAGCAAAGTGAAATTGTGTAATCTATAAATTCTAAATTATCATTTGCATCATAGTGTTCTTTTGAACGTAAAATTTCATCAGTTAAAGCAAACACTTTTTCACTATTAAATTTATATGCATTTGCTTCATTATCATACAAATTAGTTGCAACTAGTTCGTTTTGTGCATTATACACAGAAAAGTTTAGTTTTTCTTGCGTATCACTTGTATAAACACGCAAAGTTGTTGTAATTGTATCGCCAGATTGAGCTGTTAAATTATCTGACGCAATTATACTTATGCTTGTAGCACCAAGTGTTACATTAACTGTAACTTGTGGTGTTTGATATGCATTTGCGCTATTGAATACATCACTTAAATATAACTTGCAATCTACCCCATTAATGTTTGCAATAATATATGGTTTTGTATTAAACATTAATTTGTGTGGAGAAATTAATCTTGTTTCTTTTATACCTGTAATTGTGTGAACTTCGTTATAAAGTCTGTTATTTGCTAAATTTACATAAGTAGCATAATCTTCTCTATTAAATGTATATTCAATATAAATGTTGTTATCACTGCTAACTTCTATTCCGCTTGCGCCATCATCAATTACAAAAGGCGTAATTGTTGGATAAATTTGTGTACCTTGGCTTAAGTTTGAACTTTTATATAGTGCCATCTCTTGCATTTTATATGTTTGGTAAGCACTGTTATCATACAAGCCAAAACCACTTGTAGCATAAATTATAACAATATATAAATTATCTTGTTTAGCATAGTTTAACTTGCTTTTAATTGTAACTTCTACTTGTGCCATTTGGTTATTATTCATAGAATTAATTACAAAATAGCCATCATCAGTAATTTGCAAAATTTGATTATTTGAACTTGTTACAACATAACGCTTTACATAACCATCATTAGGGTTTGCAACCATTTCTATTAAATTTGAAATGCTTTCTTTGTTGTAGTTTTTAATTGCAAGTTGCTTATTAGCATCTAGCGCTTTGTAATATTCTAAAACTAGCACTTTTTCTCCATTTGGCGTAACTATTATTTGGTTTCTAGCATCTTCTATAGATTTTGCACTTATGCTAATTGGTGCAAGTTCTACCAAACTGTTATTATCTAAGCCATACATAATGTACGGAATTGCGCCATTTTCTATGTGATAAACAGCATCTACATTGCTATCTACATCTAAATAAGTGCGTAATGTTGCCTCTAAAATTTCGCCTTCACTATCAGCAACATATGAACCAACTGCAAATACAAAATTTACTTTACCTTCGCTAAAATAAGCATAGAAAGAGTTATCATAAGTATCATAAATGTAACTAGAACCACCAGCAAGTGCATAGTTTGTATTAACTATGTAACTGTTTGTAACATTTGCGCCATTTTGTTTTATAAAGGCGTATTCTCTTGTTATAAATGTACTGCCACCAGATGTATAAGATGAGTATAGCAAATAGTTTGTATAGCACTTATCAATGCTTACGCTACCACTAGATGAGTATGCGCCAACAAGCCCGCCAATGCTAGCATCTTCTACACTTGTTGCAATGTCGCCCCTAAAGCCAGTGCCATCATCATTATATGCTCTTGTAATGTAACTTGATGAATAACTATAAAGCATAGTTAAATTACCTTGAGTATAACCAACAAACCCACCAATGTAATTTGCGCCTTGTAATTGTGTTAATTCAAAATCACTTGCCTCGCCATCATCATAGTTTTGAATATAACTATTTTCTATTGAACAACTGCCAGATGTGATGTTACCAACAAAACCACCAATATATGAATTTGCAGATATTTTACAATTTGCAAAGCATTTATTTATTGTAAGCGTACCCATGCTAGCACCAACAAGTCCGCCAACATTATTGTAGCCGTAAATATGATTTTCAACAGCAACATTATCTATTGCACATATGCCTTGTGTTTGACCAAAAATTCCGCCAATAAATGCGTTTGTGCTTGTAACCTTATTATTTTCTAGCATAGCAATAGTTACATCTATGTTTTCACTTGCAAAACTAGATGAATATTTTGCATTGCTTTCGCCTGTTGTTACACTGTTTTTAATGCCTTGGTATCTGCTAGAAATTATTGTATATACCGCTTGCCCACATATACCGCCAATGTAATACATAGCGTTTGCACTTGTGCGTTGTTCTATTTTCATAGTAGCGCCGTAAACAAGAGCACCACCACATTCGTTATCTGCACTAAGTGAAGCTTTTTGAGCATAACCTACAAGCCCGCCAATGTATGTGTTACACATACCTAATGTTACATTATAAGAGTTGTACGCAACTTTTACATTGTGAATAATTTTTAGGTTTGATGCTAGGTTTGCAAAACCTACAACCCCACCGACATAGTAGTTAGTGGCATTATCTGACCTACCATCTAAAATGATGTTAAACTTATTATAACCAATTGTTAAGTTTTGAATAGTTCCGCAAGCAGGCATACCTTCATACACATTTAAGGTGTTTACCGCCACCCTAGAGAACAAACCTAAATATACATTTTCTTCATCATTAGAAGATGCGTTAAATTCTAAATTTAAGTTGTAAATAGAATAATATTCTACATGTTCAATGTTTTTTGATGGGTCTGGGTCGTTACCAATTATGTATGAAATTTTACCTGTTAAGTAACCAGTAAATGGCAAACTAAACGGAGTAAAATCTACATCAGCCATATTTATATTTTGTGCAACAACATAATAATAACTCATTGTAGCATAACTTTCACCAATAGCAATTAACTCTTCTGGCGTTGTTATTTGAAAGGCAGTTTCTAAACTTCTACCATCTTGCACTGTTACATTTATAATTGTAAACACTTGTGGGTTTGTGCTTGATATGTAACTATCTTCTGCACAAACATAAATTTTGCATCTACCCGCCTTATATGGAATAACTGTTCCGTCATCTAAAATGCCACAAACTTGGTCTGATGACATATTGCCAAATTCATCACGGTATTCATATCTAATGTTTTTATTTAATGCGTTTGTTGGGTAAATTGCCGTTTTAATTTGATATTTATTAACTGGGTTTAGTGTGCCTACTCTGTTTAGCCCTTTACGAGAATCAAAATACAAACTTTGGTTTGAAATGTTTGTTGCAATAACTTTATCTACTTTAACAGCCTTTAAAACTTGAATTCTGCAACTTACAGTAAACACATCTAAATATTGGTTAATTGTTGCTTTAACAATTATGTAACTAGATTCTGTATCTATATCGCTTGCTCTAAATGATGCGTAATTTCCGTTTGTTGTTAGCGTACCAATAGTGCCAATTGGAGCACCCATTTCGTCTGTAACTGTCCATGTTATATCACGCGCATATTTTGCATCTATTGGGTATGCTGTTGCAGAAATAGATACATTGCTTAGTTCTTGTTCTTTATAATAACCAACAGAATAAGCAGTGTAACAAATTGCACTGTTTTTGTTAATTGTAAACTTGCTTATTGCCTTGTAACTTGTTACGCTAAATGATGTACGAATAAAGTGCTCTTCCCCATCAGAATTATAACCATAGGCAGTAACTTCTATTGTGTATGTTCCCGGAAGGTCGCACAAGAAATATGTTTTATTTAAAGCTACCACAATTCCGTTTGCACCCCTAGTTTCTACTTTAAGGTCTGTTATGGTTGCGCCAGCATTTATATCTATGTATAAATTAATTCTTTCGCCACATTTTACAATAACATTGTCCAACTTACCAGATACATATGTTTTATCACTAACTCTGCCACTTAAAATGTCATCCACATCAACATTAAGTGATGATAGTTCTTCAAAAATAATAACATCACAAACTTCTTCTGCACCATTTGGCTTTATAAAATAAACATGTTGCACTTCATTTGTTACAGAATTTGCAATAATTCTGTATGTGTTAGAAGAAAGTTTTACCGCACTAATTGCACTTGATGATGTACGCAAAGCAATAACAGAAGCATCTGCATTTTCTGGTGTAACGCCAATTGTTAAAATTTCTGTAGATTGCCCAACCTTTAACCTAACCTGCTCTTCAACAGAAATAGATTGCACACCTTTTTTAAGTTCTAGCGGAATTTCTGCTTGAACTTCTATGCCATAACTTTCTGCAACTAAACTTTTTGCTATTACAGAAAATTTTGTTTCTGCTAAACTTTCTATATTTTTAGCCTTTAAATACAACTCATCGTTGCCACTTACAATAACACTTCCGCTAGAAATATCAATTTCTTCCCCGCTTGTGCTTGATGCGTATTTGCGCATTAACACAAAGTTATCTGCATTAGAAAAAGTTAATTCAATTGGGTCGTTATTATCGCCATTTGCAGAAGGATATGCCTGCAAAGAAAATGGCAAACCGGTAAATCCTTCGTCATAATAATCGTAAACATATTGCGCTTCATTAGTTATTTTTGCGCCATTTAAAAGTATCATAGAAGGTAGTTCTATAACATTTACTTTTAGCACAACTTCTACTGGCTCAAAGTAGTTTATAGCACGGGTTTGAACAATATAAATGTGAATTACGCTTTCCCCCACATTTACGCTTTGAAGAGTTAGTTCCCCGCCAGATATTGCTGTTTGAACGCTTATGCCATCAACCTTGCTTGAATATGTTAAATCGCTTGGGGCATTGCCGGCAACACTTATTGTTAAAATTTTATAAGATAATTCATCACTTGATTTTACAAGTTCAATTTCTCTCACTTGTTCGCCTAGCGCATAATAGACTGAACTTTGTGCATCTTTAATTTCTATACCAGTTTTATTTGATAATGGGCTTATTACTGATACATATTTTTCTGCTTTAATTTCGCTGTTATATTTTGATGTAAATGTTAATTTAACTCTGCAATTTGTTCGCACGGAACTAGCATCTATTGTTCCATCTTCTTTTAGCGTTAAACCATATCCATTTTCATCAAGCGTGATAATTGTTTGTTCAAATAGGTTCACATTTGGGTTTAGCGTTACATCACGCGAAGAAATTTTATAAGATGAACCTTGCGCAATGTAAATATCTCCACTATCTTCAAAAGAAATTTCTTTTAGACGCTTTTCTACATGAACAACAAGTTTTGACTGAACTGAAGCATTTTCTTTTGATGCAAATGTTATGGTGCAGTCGCCCTCGCTTAAAGGTTTAATTATGTATGTAGAAGTGAAAGGTAAATCTTCTTTTAGTTCTATACTTATAATTTCCATATTAGAAATTTTATAGAATAAGAAGAAGTTACTGCTAGACTTTGTAACAGTTATCTCTTTTGCTTCATCTTCTCCATTTAACACTATAGTAATTTCGTTTTGACTTAAACTTATACTATCACTAACGCCATCTTCACCGCAACCTGTAACAAGCGTTACGCCAAACATAAGCACTAGAGATAATATTATTGCAATTATACTATTTTTAACCTTTTCCATATGCGCTCCCTAAATTTTGCTTTTGCCCATAAAAGCATTTTTTTGTTTTGTTTATTTTGTTTTATTTAAAAGCATTTTCACTATGCAAAACGCATAATTTAGTTGTTTTGCATAGTTTTATGCTTTATTTGTTTTGTTTATTTTAATTTTGTTTTATTTTTTAAAATTAAATTGTTTTGTTGTTTATTTTATTGTTATCAGTGAGTATTTAATCCATCAATCAAACACTGTACATTAATTCAACCATTCATTGTCATTCCGACTAAGGGGATGTAATGACCGAATGGAGTAAATCTCTAGATACACTCGATGCCTCCAATATCATATATCTGCATGCCCAGTATGACTCGTAATACAAACACATACTCAAAGCGATTTAGTACTTTTAATAATCTGTAGCAAGGCTTTGCAAATAACAACCTTCACTTGCCACGCCATCACTACCAATTGCACCTGGTTTATTACTTGTGGTGTTTATAGTTCCCCCTGACTGTTCAAAAGTTTTACCATTACCATTGTTACCGCCGGGGCCGCCATCTCCACCGTCGCCATCATTAGTGCCACCAAACCAAGAACTCTTCCCGTCGCCGCCGCTACCGCCAGTACCACCTTTACCACCAGCGGAGCACAGTATTTCAGAGGTTGTTCCTTTATTCGTTATATAATTATAACTTGCATTGTAACCATAAACTTGACCTATCCAAGTTATGCCTCCACTACCCCCTCTGCCACCAGGGCCTCCATCATGACCATCGTATTGGCCAAGACCAGAGCCCATCCAGCCGCTGTCGCCATCTCCACCTTTGTAGCCAGTAGCACCACCGCCACCAGCGCCAGCACAAACATTTGAATCATAATTATTAAGCCTTGAAAGTGAAGTTTTTTGTCCGCTCACAGTACTCTTAGTTTTAAATGAACTAGAATATGTTACACTAGAGCACTCAAAGCTGCCACTTACATAGCCCACAACTCCACCGATGTAGCACTCTCCACCGGTTGCCCCTGAGCCATCAAAATTAGCGATTGATGAACTACTTGTCGCATCACCAGATACAATTTGGCAATTACTAATTGTAACAGTTGTCACTTTAATACCATTTGATTTAGCACAAAGCCCACCAACAGCTCCAGCGTTAGAACCATTACCACTTATTATAATACAATTAAACACTTTACAATTTATAAATTCAGCCCCGTCAGATGCTTTAGCACACATACCTCCTGCAATACCAGAGCTAGAATCTTTACCAACAAGTTCAACATTATTAATAACAACATTGTCAAAAAGCGTTCTAACCGCCTGACCGCAAATTCCGCCAACAGCCAAACCATAAATGTAACTTGCGTGGTTGCTAAATACCGTTACATTAAGTAGTTTAGTGTTTGTCATTTTAGGAGCAATAGCACCAGCAAAGCCACCTGAAGTTGCACCGTTATCAGCTGTTCCACACAAATCTGTAAAGCCAAATGTAATATCTCTTAATGTGTATGATGATTGTTCGTAAACAGATTTATTTAATCCGCCATTAAATAGCCCAGCCTTATTTGCTTCATACAACCTAATGCCGTATAACCCATAGCCTTCGCCGTAAATTACTTGGTCAAATTTAATACTATTTTCTAAATAATAGTTATCTGAGCCATTTCTTGCATTACGGTTAATGTTTTGCATTAATTTAATGCTGTACTTAGTAGCAGTGCCAGTTTTTACTGTTTTTTCGTACGCCCACATAAAGCGAGAATAGTTATTTACTCTTAATTTATATTCAAAAATGCCATCGCCCCTTGAAATTTGCTCTACATCACAAGTTGTAAAGTTATTATTATTGCAAGCAAACCTTGTTAAATATTCATAACCATAGTTATATCTATCAAGCCCGCTATCTTTGTATAGCGCTTTATAATTAGTTTGCCACCTATCTACAAAAGTTGCGTTAAGTTTGCCATTAGCATTTTCGTATTCGCTGTATCCAACAAATGCGGTTGGCGTATTTTTACCGTTATCTGCACTAAAGTTAGATATAAACTTATCGTAATAAATATTTTCAGCTAGAATTGAAGATGAATTAAATTGAATTGCAAGATTTTTATCTGATACAACATTGCACGCAAACATAAAATGATTTATGTATGAACTAATTGCACTGTTGCCTAAAATATTTATACTTGCGCCATCATCATAAAAGCCTTTATTTGCTCCATTTTGAACAACAAGTGAACCTAATATTTGCACATTGTACACAACTGCATTTTCTGCTCTGTTAGCAATAAACGCAAAGTTTGCACTGTTTTCTATGGTTGCATTAACATCAAGCATTACATCACTCATTACGCCGTTGAACACTCCGCCAACAAGAAGTGCGTGACCTGATGTATAAGAATTTGAATATGTGCTTGCATAATTTATTGTGCTATAAGCATAAACGCCCAATACAACAGCAGAACAATCATCGCTTGTTAAAATGCTTACATCATTATTTCCGCTAGCAACTTCAAACACACCATTAGATACAATTATCTTGTTTGAAAGACTTGTAAATGCACTGTTATTAGAAATTGTTATAACATTTCTAGCCTCAAGTGATTTGTTTTGTAAGTTTTGGTTTAAAACAAGCACTCTTGTATTATTATTTACGCTAAACGAACCACTTGCTGTAGATAAATCTGCATTTAAGCAAACATATCTAGCATCCGCATTAAGCGTATTTGTAACCATACTTGGCGTAAACAAGCCTTTAGTATCAAGTTCATCTAGCAAATTAAAGAATGTGTTATCATTAAGGTTTGGATTTGCGTCTTTACTATTTGAATAAGTTAAATAATCACTTCTAAATGTTTCGTAAGAACGCAAAGTGTAATTTAGTTTGTTTGCTTTTGCGTTAAAGTTTACGCCCACAAGTTCATCAATTACAAACACACCAAACCTTGCCCTTTCTATGGCATCATCATAGCCAGCACCAAGAATAACTTCATAAACAGAATCTTGTCCGCCATACTTTGTTGTTGTATCTATAGTAATAGTTTCCGTGTAAGAACCTGCAACGACGCCTAAATCAAAGTTTTGCGTAGCATTATAATAACTTTCGCCAGCATTTTCGCCCGGATAAAGTGATGTTGCAATAACCACGCTAGATAATACAGCATTATATAGCGTACCTGCCACCCCGCCAATGTAACCATTTGGAGCAGTTATATCTGTTACATCTACAACACCAGCAATAAATGCCTCGCTAATTGCCATAGAACCAACATAGTTACGGCTAGATGTTCCCGCCATAGTTGTAGCACCAACAAAACCACCAGCGTTTACATTTGCTTTAGCAGAATTTGTTCCGCCATTAGATACAATTATATCTACATAAAGTGCAGAATTAGAATATGTTTGTTTGTTTGGGTTAGTTGATGTTGTTGCATTTAACACATTTTCACCAACAAAACCACCAACATTTAGCGTTTGAGTAGCTCTGCCGTAAGCATCATTGCCCGCATCTTTATATTTAATATTAATTGAGCCACCCACAATGTTGCCCTTTGATAAATATGCAGTTGAACTTGTTGTGCTTATTTTACCAAAAGCACCGCCAACACCTACTGGAACATTAGATGTGAACAAGCCAAGTTTTTTATCTAGCGTAACATCTATATCTACATAAATGTTGCAGTTCATAACAAAAGTTGTACCCGCAAGTCTTTCTGTATCTTGCAAGCCGCACAAGCCACCAACTTTTAAGTCTGCATTTGGCGAATAACTACCCGCCACAACATTTGCACCGTTTGTTGCTGTAACTGTTAGCATATTTGCATTATTTTTTGCACCAATTCTAATTTGTGTATAAGTTGAACTCTTAGCATAACCCGCTACAAAGCCAACATTAGCAAATACAGCATTTTGAACGCTTATATCACCAGAAATTGTAACATCTCTATTTGTATCGCCAATAAACTGACCAGAAGTCTCTATTTTACCAACAGCGCCACCAACATAAATTTTGTTGCTATCTCTTGGGTTTTCGCCATTTGCTAAGGTTATTAATGGGTTGCTATTATCTAAACAACCTACGCTAAAGCCTATAATTTGAGCACTTTGAACATAACCTGCAATTGCGCCCACATTTGTAGAGAACGCACCAATTTTTCCATCAAACTGAGAGTTTGTTGCAACATTAATGTTAGTATCTACCCTGCAACCATTTACAATTAATGTGCTAGCAGAACCAATTAATGCACCAATGTTTTTATTTTCGCCCTCATCGTTAGCGTTTGACTTAGCCACTCTTATAATGCCAAGTTTAGCACTGCAATTTGTAAGCACAGTTGCACCAGTAGAAACACCTGCAAAAGCACCAAAACTATCGCCATAGAATTTAACTGTTGCAATTTGATTTGAATCGTTACTTGCTATATAAGAAACATTTACATCATAGAAAGTAGAAGCGTAATCTCGTGCAGTAATTAAACCTGCAACTTTAATATCGTTTGCAAAGCCACTTTCTCTTGCAACAAAAGTGAAGTTAATGTTTGAAATTGTAGTTTTTCTTGTTGATGTAAATAATCCGCTAGCGTTACCTAAATAAATGTTTTTAATGTTTCTTGTAACAATTACATTTTGATTTTCTGCATTTTCAATAACATTTCCAAACTCGTCTTTTTCTGTGGCGTTACCAGCAAGCAACTTACCAGAGAAAATTAGGTTTTTATTAAACTCTTTTAAATCTAAGTTTGTAATATCCCTATACGAACCACTAACATCACCAATTGATATAAAATGACTTATATCAAATGATTTAGCAACAGTTGTATCTAGCGTGCCATCATCGTTAAGTTTAACACCATGTATAATTTCCCAAGTGCCCGCATTGTCATACTCTACTTTGCCAGCGTTTTCGCCAGAGGCAATTACCCTATACTTAGACATATCAAAATCAATATCTTTTGTTATGATTAATGATTTATAGTTATATTTTTGGAATGCGTGAAGAAGCGAGAACACATCGCCAACTTCTTCTTCGTTTGTAAAGGTTGTAAATTTAACCTTTGGCAACTTTCTTTCTTCTACTTGCCAAATTTCACTTTGAGCAAGGAATGCTTTTTGGTAGAAAGTTGTAACTTCTGATGTAGCCTCATCAGTGAATAGTTTTAAGTAACTAAATCCGCCCGGGAAGTTGTTACCCCTTTGGTTTGTTACATTTAAAGCATAACCGTCTTTCCAATTATCGCTATCTGTACAATTACCAATTGCTTTTGCAATGTGAATTGTTTGATGGTCGTTATTTTCGCCAATTGTATATAGGTTTTTGCCATAATCATCATCTGCATCTGTATATCTATCTATATAGAACGCTGTTTTATCATCACTAGATAACCCGGCATATGAACCAACAGTGTTAGTCATACCAATTACAACGCCCGCCTTATTTGATGCAAATAAGTTTTCTATTGTTTTTTCGTTCCATAAGTTAAGCGCAAACACTTCTACAAATTTTGGAGCAACTTCATCTAAAATGTTGCCAGTGCTTGCATTAATAATTGTGTATCTACCAACAATACCGCCAACATATTTAGCACTTATTGGTCTATCAGATTGCACATTACCAATAGAATAAACTGTATCTATTCTACCAAGGTATGTCCACCCTATAACACCGCCCAAATATTGTTCAGTTAAGCCATCATCAACTTTTGATGAATCTACAACATCCGCAAGGCTATAGCAATGTTCTATTGTACCAAAGTAGTTAATACCAACAATACCGCCTGCAATTGTTATTCTGCCAGTGAACAAGTTTGTTTTACCGTGGCGAACATCTACACCACTCTTTAAGTAAGTGTAAATTTCTTCTTCTACAGTGCTTTCATACAATCTGTTATATTTAACAGAACTACGAGTTAGCATACCATTATTTACGCCAACAAGTCCGCCCACGCAATATTCTGCTTCAAAATATTGTTTTTGTTCTGTATCGTTATATTCAAGTTCAAAACTTGCGTTAGACATATGTGAGTATGCACCCAAAAAGCCTGTTATACCGCCAACATATTGAGCGTTTAAACTAATTTTACCGCCAGCAGTAATGTTTCTTAAATTTTCTCCACCTAGCGTCATACGCTTAATGTATTCATCAGTAAGTTCACTATCCTCTACTCTAGAGCCTTGGTTATAAACAAGCATTGTATCTATAATACCTGCAACAGTACCAGCATATGAAATGTTTGTAATGTTTTCTATGCCAGCAATTTTTACATATTCGCCACTAGCGTTACGCACAAATTCGCCAGATATTAAACTTTGAGTATATGCATTTGGTACTTGAACTGTTGTGCTTGGTTTATAGTTGATGTTTATGCTTACGCTTGCACTAATTCCATTAAGTGTAGAAGCACCTAAAATTGCACCAGCAAGCCCGCCCGCTACAAAACGCGCAGACATAACTTCACTTGAAGTTACACTTATTCTAGAAATGTTGCTGTTTATAATTGCGCCAGCAAGACCGCCTAAAAGTTTAACATTTTCGCAGTTTGCTTGCTTAATTTCTAAGTTTAAGTTCCTTATATTACAAGCGTACAAATAACTAAATAGCCCTAAGGTATCCACTTCGCCAGAAGTATCGTTATTGCTAGATAGCACTATGTTTTTAATAGTAAAGCCGTTACCTTCTATATTGCAACCCCTTAAACCAATAGAAGTTGTAATAAGTTCGCCATTAATATCATCAAAATTGATGTCGTTTGCAATTCTTATATACAAGTTAGATGCAACACCAGCAGATTTGTAAGAAGCAAACACATTATTAAATTCTTGTGCACTCAAAATTACAATTGGGTTTGTTTCAGAGCCTAACACACCACGCGTTAGCACGCCACCATCAGAGCCAGTTGGAATATCATACCTAAACGATTTAACACCGCTTTCTGGGTCTGTGTATGCTTCCCTTCTAGAAAATGCTAGTGTTGTAGCACTTGTTAGCGTTGGGCCAAGATTAGTTTTCTCCCATACACTTTCACTGCTTGCAACATTTTCATCTCTGCCACCAGTTGAAGAATTTTCATCACCTGATGTTTCAAAAGAGAAACTAAAGCCACCAAAACTTTCTGGTTTAGAATATTTGCTTACGCTAATTTCTATTGCAGGATAATCTGCAGAAACAACATAACTTTCGCTAGAATTTTCGCTTGCAAGATAGTACACATTGCTTAAACCTTGTGTGCTTGCATCTTGCACAACACCTAAGTCTGATACGCCAACAAATGGCATATGTACTGCACTGTTTGTTTTAACAAGGCAAGCAGAATATGCATTTTCTATTGTACCAGATGCTGCGTTTTGATACACAAAGCCAGCAACATTTGCGTTTGATGATAGTGCAATATTTGAATAACTATCTTTAATTTGACCTTGGTTTGTAAATACAAAGCCAGATACTACGCCGTTTGATTGCAAGCAACCTACGCTAGAATGATATTTAGATTGCGTTGCACTGCCGTCAAATTCGTTTTTAACATAACTTTGAATAATTGTACCAGAGTTTGTTATAACAAAGCCACTTGTTTTAGAATCTTTAACAACGCTATAGTAGTTAGAAATGCTTACATTTGTTGCAAAACAACTTGCTATTGTACCTGTGTTTGTACCAACAAAAGCACTTACTTGACCATCAGCCTTAAGCGATAAGTGTGCGCCGTTTGTTTGGTGCGTATTTGAAGCAATAGATCCATCCATTACCCTACTATGAGAAATGCTTGATGAGTTACTTGCTACAAATAATGCAATAACTGGTGCAGTGCTTAATGAGTTTGTTGTTTTAATTGTTATAACTTTGTTTGCACTGTTATTTGGCTCTTTAATTACAACATTATTTATTGTAGTGTTAGTTGAAATTAAACCTGAATTACTGCTATTATTTACAGCAATAACATCACAGTTTGTTATAACACCTGTATTTTCTAGTGCAAAGAAACCAATGTTTACTTGTGTTGCATTTACTAAATTAATTGTTGATAAATAGCCAATGTTTATTGTTAAGTTTTTAACAATTGTGCTTGAAGAAATTGTTGTAAATAGTCCTAGCCTTACACTTGCAGCCTCTAACGCTTCTGTACTAAATGAGCCAATTGTTATTGTGTAGCCGTTACCATCAAGAGAAGCAAAATTTGCACTTTGTGGTGTGTAACCAATAAGTGTAATATCGCTTGTTAAAATGTAGTTTTTACCAGTCTCCATTTGTTCAAACAATTCTTGAGAATTTACTTCTTGCGGTAAATCTGTTGATGTTTGACTTACAACAAATATCTTGTAATCTCTAGAATAAGAATACACAAAAGGTCTATACTCTCCGTCTGTTTGAAGTGCAACCACATAAGAATATTGCATACGCAAAATGTTATCTGAACTTACATTTGTTGGCACAAATATAACGCCCGCTTTACCTTCTTCTGTAGAGATTTTTAAGTTTACCCCTTCGCTTGTTGTGGTAAGCGTGTTAAATTGACCGCCAGCGCCAGAATTTAACATTAAAAAGTTACGATATTCTGCAGTTTTTAGTAAGTTTGTATCTTTACCAAAATACAATTTATTCAAATGGTCTTTTAAAGCAGTTGTTATTGCTGTGTTACCAATTTTGAAAGAATAATAATTTTCTTTTTCTACACTTGATGAACCAACTTGTTCTGTGTGAGTGTAGTTATCGTTTTTATAGTAAACATCTTTAACAATTACATTTCTTGTGCCATCATAATAGTAGTAATAATTATTAGATGAATCATAAGTAAGTTCCATAGGCTCGCCATTAACCATTGCATAACACTTCCAATTAGAAGTAGCTAAAGGAACTAAATTAAATGTGTTATTAGTTGCATCATAAACAACATTTACAACTTCGCCTTTATCACTGCCAAGTCTGTATTCATAAATCATTTTATCTTTATTATATACATACTTTAATGCAATGGTTGCATTTGAATTTGCAACTTGGTTTGCACTATCACAATATAACCCGCCATAAGAAGTTAGCATATTAAACAAGTTTTGTCCGTTTGCTGTGCTATATGGTAAATAAATTGAATTTGTTAGCATAGACTTAACTTCTACAGAAGAAATTACAATTGTGTATGCATTATATAGCGATAATTGTGTTGTGTTAGAATGAACGCCAAATGGGTCTGAAAGGTTAATTCTATCTATTAAATATCTTGTTACATAAACTGCTCTATCTTCACTTAATGTGTGAATTTTGCCATCTTCATAATAAGAATGTCGCCAAGAAAGATTTATAACTGTACCCTCTGCTAGGTCTGGCGCAACAAACACTTCATAAGTGTAAGTTACAAAGCCATCTTGAATTGTTTTTGCTTTTCTTGAATATTTGCAAATAGATAAAGCGTAATTTGTGTTTATATCTGTTTGTGTTGAATATGTAACTGTAAGAAGTTTATCTTCCCCATTATCATCAACACTATCTTCTACCAAACTATCTACATGAGATACAATAACATCAAATGTAAAGTAGTCGCCACTTACAACATAATCTCTTGTAGCAACAACACCTTGAGAATTTTCTCCGCTTGCCGTGTATATACCATTTTTATTTACTACCCTAGCAAGTGGGCTTGATGTTACTTCTAAATTAATTTGTTTGCTAATTACAGTTTGATATGTGCCATCTTCTGCTAGTTTTTTAGCATTTAAAGTAAGCGTATAAATAGAACCTGGTTCTGCATTTGATGAAAGGTATGTTCTAACATAAATCTTGCCAGAGAACTCGCCAGTTATATCATTTATGCGGATTAGTTTAATTGTTGTGCCATCGCTAGAAATTTGGCTTGCATAAGGAGATATTACATATTCTTCATAATCAATTTGCATCAATTGAGAAAGTTCTATGTATACATTGTTTATTTTGCTTGAAGATAATTCTAAGATGTCAAAATATGCAAATGATGGATACATATCAATTACAGCCATACCGCTTGTTGATGGGCTAATATAACTTGATGGTGCAGAATTGCTATTTAAAACAAACTGCAAGTTTTCTGTTAAGTTTACATCATTATAATAAAGCATATCTAATCTTTGAATTAGTTGTGGCACAAATGTAATATTTACACTTGTACTTATCTCTTCTAAAGTGTTTGCTTTAAATGTTAGCCTATAAGTTTTATCTGCAATTAAATATCTTGATGAATAATTATCATTTAGTGTGGCACTTACAGAATAAACAAACATTGTATTGTTACCAATAGTTGTTTTTTGCCTTAATATCACGCTAAATGTAAATGCACTGTTAGAATATTCAAAGCCACCAGTAATAGCACGAGAAGTAAATTCTTCTTGACCAGGCACCTCTTGACCATTTTCATCTAAAAGTGAAGCAAAACTATTTACGAACTCAATATTTTCATCACTTACATCACTTACAAGAACAACATCAAAACTAATGCTATCTGTTGGAGCGTAAGTTGCACTTGTTATGTTGCAAGTTATGCTTGAAGCGCCTTCAAAAACAGAATATGTTGTTACAAATGGATGAATTGATGTTAAGTTTAGAGCAAATTCTTCGCCAGATAAGTTTATGCTTGGTTTAATTACCATTGTACCGCTTGTTACATTTGGAGCATACACGCTTAAAGCACTTACACTGCTTGCAAACACATCATAACTTGTACACTGTGCAATAGTGTAATCGCCAAGAATAACTTGCGCACTGCCTGCTTCTTGCGTAATTGTTAGTTCAAAGAAAATTGCGTTTTTAATTTGGGTGTTTGGTGTGTTTGCTGGATAATAATGCTTTGTAACCCCGCCTTGTGTTACAAAAATAGATTTAACACCAACAATGCGTTGCACTTGTGTAATTCCATCTTCTTCATAAACAGGTGTTATGCCATCATCTTCGTAAACAAGTTCGTACTCATAATTAATTATAACACTTACCCCAACAGGGACATTTAACTCATCCCAAATTAAAGTACCTGTTGCGCTTTGCAAACTTGCCTTAAATTCAACGCCGTCTAATGTTAAAGTGAAGTTTCTGCTTGCAATGCGTGAGTGAGAGAACTCTAAATCTTGCGTAAAGCGAGCATTTTCTACAATTAATGGAGCAACTGTTGTACCATCAACTGTTAACGAGTTTGTTTGAATAATGGTTATATCGTTATAAACATCTGTTGAAGATTTATCTACATAATATGCAGAAATTTCATTTTTAAACTTAGAAGGGTCTTCTTCATCATTTTCAACAGTAACATCTGTTACGCTAACTTGAACATTTGATGTTGAAATGCTTGCTGTTAAGTTAAAGTTATCACTAGAATTTAATTCACATTCAATGCCTTCTATTTCAAGAGTATTGCGTGCTTTTGCATAGGCTTCAAATGTGGTGCCTTTTCTAAATTGAATTTGCTTATCTTCCCCATAAACAGAACTTGTTAAGTCATCTCTATCATACAAAGCGTAAGAAGATACATAATTTACAACATAAATTTTAACGCTTGCTGTAACTGATGGATTTTGCTTTGACTTAAATACAAGCGTAAATGCACCAGATGAATGTAGGACAAGTTGATTATCTTGATTAATGCTTGCAATTCTGTAATTACCAGGGTTAATTGCCTGTATGTAAACTGTATAAGATGAGAAAGGTGTTGGAAGCAAATTAAGAGCAAACAATTCGCCTAAATTATAGGTGTTATATAGTGCTAATTGCTTGTTAATTTTATTCTTTAAGTTTGTTGTAAGTGTTTGACTAAATGCAGAATCTAACCCGTAATAGAATAATAACACTCCACTAACATTACCATTTTGAGCATCACTTACTTTAACCGCACGAGAAGAAGGTGCTAAAACAATGCTTACATTTTGAGGAATAACCTCATATAGATATGTGTTTTCTGCATATCTAATAATTGGCAAGTTATTGTTTACGCCATCATATTCTGCCCCAATTTCGCTTGGTAAAATATAATACACTTCGCCAATTTTGTTACCATCTATTTGAGCATTTAAGAACTCATTAACATCAGTATATATGTTGTTGTTATCTATTAAATAAACTGCTGTATTAGTAGAATCTACCGCATAGCAATTAGTAAGTGTTAAATTAGCATCCGTTACATCAACATTGCCATAAGTAAAGCATAAAGACATAGCAACGCTTCCGCTTGCATTTAGTGTATTACCGCTTGAAGATGTAATGTTGTCATAGCAAAGCACAATGTTAACATCACTTGCGCTACCTATAAATGAACCTATATTGCTTGCGCCATTAATTGTTGCGCCACTAGATGAACTTGAACCGCTTACGCTAGAATACATTATGTTTCTGGTAGAGGTTGTTAAATCTCCGCCTTTATAAAAACCTACAAGTCCGCCAACATTACTTGTACCTTGTACCACATTATAATTGTCATAGGTGTAAACGCGTGCTTGCATAATGCTTGATGAAGCATAACCTGCAATACCGCCAACATTATTTGCGCCTTTTACAGTTCCATCAAAATAAACTTCGCCAACGCCAAGTTCTGTTTGACCTACAATACCGCCAACATTATCAATGTTTTCTGCATTAATTTTTGTGTAGCAAGCAATTTTACCCAAAGCGAACAAAAAGTTTGAAATGCTTTGTTCTGTGCCTTGCAATTCATCTACTGTTTTTGTATAAGAAATTTTTTCGCCAGCAACTTTTAGAGCACCAACAACACCGCCAACATAACTTTTCCCAGCAGTTGCGCCAGTTATTTTAAAGTTGTTAACATATACATCATAGCCAGTTGTAACGCCTTCAACAGCATAAGTTACCTTAGCCTCACCAAGAGCGGTTACCGCATAAGAATTAATTCCGCTAATTAATGGGCCGTTGTCATGATTAGACTCGTATGCAGAAATTACAAAATTAACAGTATCTACCCCATCGGTTAATGTGTAATACAAAACATTTTCACTTGCAAAGCCCACTAGTCCGCCAACATAAAGGCTTGATGAAGCGCTAGAGTTTGCAGTAACATTTAAACTTTGCAAATTAACTGCAAACTTATCCACATTTTGCACACAAGAATTGTGTACATATCCTACAAGTCCGCCAATGTAATTGTTTTGAGCACACGCAGTTATGTTTATACTTGATGCGCTTGTTACTGAGCAGTTTATTATTTTAGACATAACTAAAATATCTGCCTCATCGCCATTTATAGTAAAATCGCTACCATCTGCCATACCGGCAATTACACCAAACATAAAGTTAGAAGTAAATCCACTTGCGTTTATGTTTACGCCATTTAGCACAACATCAACATTTTCTACAGCACCACCGTATAGGCGTGCAAAAATGCCATACATATGCTCGCTATTATCTGCTGTTTGGTTTGAGAATTCTACATTAAATAATTTATGTCTTGCGCCGTTTGTTACAGTAATTGTTCCGTTAGTGTTTGCGCTAAACCTTAGTTCGCAACCGCTTAGGTAACCTGTAAACGGATTAGCCATTGAGCCTATTGTTCTAAACGAATCATCAAGTTCTATATCGTTTGCCAAATAATAATAAGAATTTAAACTTTCTGCATTTTTGCCAATATCCATTAAATCTTGCATAGATTGAACGCTATATGCAGTTTGCTTTGTTTTACCATCTTGCACAATAACCGTTATGTAGCGTGCAATACTTTCATCTGGGCTTGTTGCGTTTTTGTAACTATCTTGTGGAGCAATGCGAAGAATTCCAATTCCGCCACGCAATGGTGTTACAACGCCATCACTAGAAACCTTAAACACAGGGTCTGTTGTATCAGACACAATATCATATTGAAGGGTTTTATCAAATGCGTTTGCCGGTGCAACACGAGTTTGAAGTGCTACTACATTGCTAGCATCATTTAACCCTTTTCTAGAATCAAAGTTTATTTGAGAATATGCAAGGTTATCCACATAAAGAGCAGAAACCTTAACTGCCTTTTGCACCCTTACTGTACAAGTTGCGCTATATTCTCTTCCGCCAAACTTGTTTAATTTAATTTTTGCAGTAATGGTAAATGTTTCAATTTCAGAATCTATATTTTGAATTGGCAATGCTGTTAAGTTAATATACGAACCAACATTTTCTCTTTGGATATTGTAAATTTCACCGTTAAATGTAATTGTTGAGCCGTTATATTCTGTAATTAAATTGCTATCTACAACAGCATCAAGGTAATAAGAATTATCTTTGTTTATAATTACGCGTTTAACATCACCCGGCATTATAACATATTCTCTTTGGTTTGAAATGTAGCATACTTCCCCACTAGATGAGTAACTTGCCTCCCAAGTAATTTCTGCATCACCTCTTGTGCCATCTGCCATAAAATAGCCAAGGCCAGCAAGGCTTGCACTTCTTGGATAAATGTTTGCCTTTAATGTTGCGCTTGAAAATTGAGAAACCTTGTTGTAAGAAACTGTAGAAGGGTCCATTAAAGTAATGCTTGTTGAAGATAATTCTATTGTTTTAATAGGTGTATAGCACACAACTATAACAGACGCACTTAAAACTTCGCCACTAGATAGTGTTTGCTCGCCAAACTGGTTGTAACCATAAGCATAAACAACAAGTTCAACCTTACCTTCTGCCCTTGCAGTAAGTGTGCGTGTGTTATCATTTTTAGATACTACCCCCACGCTAGAGCCTTGATAAGAACGCAAAGCGTAAGAATATCTTGCAACGCTTGCACTTGCCCCACCATTTACTATTGGCGTAAACTCTAATTGCCCGCCAATTTGCAAAGCAACTTCTGTTAAATTGCCGTATGCGTTAAATTCTCTATAACCAATGTATCCGTTTTGAATTTCACTTGGAACAGAAATTGCAACGCTACTAATTGGGAAGTAGTTATGCACTCTTATAGTGGTTTCGTAATTATTGCCACTATAAAAGGTCACATATGTTTCCCCTTCTTTGTTGTCTTTTGCTCTAATTGTATAATGCAAATTGTCTAGTTTTGTAATATCAAGCAATGCATCGTTATCAATAACATAATAAATCATATCAGAATATGCATTAGCACTGCCAGTTGTAAGTTCAACAGTAACAGATTTTTCTGCTTCATCATTTAAGTTTAAATAGAATTCATTGGTGTTGCCAACAATATTAAAACTTGTAATGCCTTCATACACGCTAAACTCTACATTAATTTGAACTCTTTCCCCGCCAACAGCAACAAACTTTTGGCTAAACTTGCTGTAAATTGTTACAGTAAATTTAGAGCCATAGCCATAATTTGTGCCCTTAACATAAAGCAACTGACCAGCATCAACTTCAACTTCTCTGCCCCTTGCGTTTAACTGGCTACCATATTGGTTATAAATGCTTAAGCCATCACCAGCGCCTGTTAGGTCAATTACAATTTTAGCCCTTTCGCCATTTGCACTTGCTGGGTTTACATTTACAACAAAAGGTTGGCCGTATGTTCCTTCTGCATAGTTAGAGAACACTGTTGCCTTATAATCCACAATTCCGTCCGCGCTTGGAGCAATCATACTGCCTGAATCACTTGTTGGGTCTGACATAGAAAGTGAAATTGGAACATCTATTGTTTGAACATTTATATCGTATGTTACATAATCAAAGAAGTCTTGCGCGCCTTTTCTGTTAATTCTAATATGCAAAACAGACGAGCCAAGTTCTACGCTTTGAATTGTAAATGCACTTTGCTCTAGCGTTACCCAAACGCCACTAGCAAAAGTTCCTTGTGCGCTAGTACCTTCTATCATATATTCAACTAGGTATGTTGCAAAAGAACTTCTACCCTCAAAGTAAATTGTGGCTTCGTTATAATAATCTATGTAAGGTGTGGCAATTCCTCCAGAACCAGTTTTAATTAATTCAATTGTATCGTTATATTGAATACCAGCACGGTATAGAGAGGTTGTGTTGCGCTCGTTTTCAAACTTGTATGAAAGTGTTATATCACTTGGGCTAACACCTTCTACAATGTTTACTGGGAAAATAACATATGTGTTTTCGTTTGCAGATGCCATAACCTTAATTGTACCATTTAGTTGGCAAGCGGTTGCATCTATCACGCCATTTTCACTAACAGAAACATCTAGGTTAGATAAATTTTCTACAATAGAATATTTTACTTGGCTTATTTGTGCCGTGCTTGGAACAATTACAAGCGAACTAGATAAGTTAAGTGCAGTAATTTCGCCTTTTTTAACAAAATACTCATACCCATCTGGCAAACTTAACTGCGAAATGTTTTGAACAACCTTAACTGTTATTTGCTTTTTAATATTAGCGTTTTCGCCAACAAACAAAACAACACTTGCCTCACCTGCACTAATTGCAGTTATTGTTAGGTCATAAGCACTTGCTGTTACTGGCGTGCAAACAACTTTTATAATGCTATCGTTCTTAATAGAAAAATAAAGTTTACCCGAAATGCCTTCTAAGTTTGCTCTAAACGAAACAGAATTTTCTTCTTCCCCGCCTTCACTCAAAGCAATTTCGTAACTATCCTTTTCTACAAGTATTCTTGTACTCGCCTCATCTTCCCCACAAGAAGCAAGAATTATTGTTGTAAAAGAAAATGTAACTAATAAAAGTAAACCTACAATAATGTTTTTAAATGTTGTTCTCATTGTTTCCCCTCTATAATCTCCCAAAATTTTACTCACTTACCCTTGCACGAGCGTATATATACACACGAGCACGCGCGCGTAAAGCACGCTAAAGCGTATAGGGAATAAAATTTGTGCTGCAAAAAAAATTTGCATCACTTTAATTTGAGCAATTTTTGTAATGTTTATTTATTAAATATATAAACATACTTGAAAATTGTATAACTTTATGATAATATAAAAGCATAAATTAAGCAAGAAAAAACAATCAAAATGCAATAATTCCATATTTTTAGGGTAAGTTTTTGTTTTTTTAAGACTTTTTGCAGGCAAAAACAAAAAAAGTTTGTAAAAAGCCACTTTATTGTACTTTTTAGCGATTGTTTTTTAATTTTTATGCTTTTTATAGGAGAAAAAATATTTTTATGTTAAACAAACTAACAAGCCTAGCAAGGCGCGCTATTGATAACTATAATTTAATTAGTGATGGGGATAAAATTGCCGTTGGGTTATCTGGCGGTAAAGATAGTATTGCCCTTGCAAGCATATTAAAACACTACTCTAGGTTTAGCAAACAAAAATTTGAGGTCATTGCAATTATTATAGATATGTTTAATGGCAAAACAGATTATAGTAAATTATTAGATTACTGCAAACAAATAGATTTGCCGGTTCATATTGTTAAGAGCAAAATATATGATGTGGTTTTTAATGTTAAAAAAGAAGGAAATCCGTGTTCGCTATGCGCAAAATTAAGGCGTGGAATACTTAACAATACCGCAAAAGAACTGGGTTGCAACAAAGTAGCCCTTGGCCACCACTGTGATGATGTTTTAGAAACATTTATGATGAGCCTTTTTTATGAAGGAAGAATATCATCTTTTATGCCAAAAACTTATATGGAAGATTGCGATTTAACTGTAATTAGACCAATGCTATACATTAAAGAAGAAAGCATTATACACTTTAGCAAAGATAAGCCAGTTGTGCATAACTGTTGCCCAGCAGATAAAAAGACAAAAAGACAATATTTTAAAGAACTACTTACCCGCATTGAAAAAGAAAATCCGCACGCAAAAGAACATATGTTAAACGCACTTATCCATTCAGAGAGAGCAAACCTATTCCCCACAACAGAAGAATTTGTTTTAAAGCATAATAAAAAAGAACAAGACAAAAAAAATAGAAAACAAGAACAAATTAAAGCAAAACAAACAAGACTTAAAGCAAATGAAGTGTTTAAAATAGAAAATAAAAATAATTAATGCAAAAATTTTTTAGGGCAAAATAGCGCTAAAACCTATTAACTTTAATGCAAAAAAACACGCAAAACACAATTTTATGCTAGCG
>CAVFEO010000003.1:0-24445 GCA_963621425.1 bacterium
CACTTAAAGAGGGTAAAGAAAATTATGAGGAAACTAAGTTGATTCTTGCTTGCACAGAGTTCTCTTTAAAGTTTAAAGAAATTGTTAAAAATATTATTTTAAATAAAATTCTTGTTGATAAAGAAGATCGTGGATTCTGGAACGATTTACTAAAATTGTTTGACGAAATTGGTTATCAAATTATGAACGATTTTGATTTGTTCTTATCACTTGGTAGAGTTCAAATGGCATTAAAGAAGAAAGAACTTGAAGAAGAGAAGGAAGAAGAACAAAATCTTGCCGAATTAAATAAAAAAATGAGAGAGCTTGAAGAAGAAAGGGAAAGATTAAACAGAGAGCTTGAGGAAGAAAAAGAGCAAGAAAAAGAAGAACAACAACAAGAACAAGAAAAAGAAAGAACAAGATAATTAAAGATTATTGCTTAAACTAATTTGTTTTAGCTCTTTTCTTTTTTACTTTTGAGTAGAATATTAGCGCTTTTAATGCGCTATGTTTTACCTCGCGCGCGTGCGCGTGCGTATCTATATTATATAAATATACATACATGCAAAAATAATTCATAAAAATTTAAAAAATGTCTTGACAATAGTGATAAGTTTATGTATAATAAATTAATTGCTGTTTAATGGGGAGATGTGAAAGGTTACTATACCTAAGCAATAGGTAAAGAGAACTTTTGCTGACAAGTGTCTGAAGCCAATTCAGGCGACAATAATTCATCTAGCGTTTCGCTTTTTTTTAGCGGTACTACAGCAAACACACGGGGGATTGTGTGTCGTTAGAGAATATTGGATAAGGTTTACTATAAGGAGGAGAAAAGAAACCATATGGCTACTCAAAAAATGAGAATTAAATTAAAAGCATATGATCATATGTTATTAGACCAAGTAACTAATAGGATTGTTGATACTGCAAATAAAGTAGGTTGCAAAGTATCTGGTCCAATTCCACTTCCAACAGATAAAGAAGTGGTTACAATTATGCGTGGCACTTTTGTCGATAAAGATAGCCGTGAGCAATTTGAAATTCGCACTCACAAGAGAATAATTGACATTTATAGTCCATCATCAAAATCAGTTGAAACTTTAATGAAGTTAGATTTACCTTCTGGCGTTGATGTAAAGATTAAATTGTTGTAAGAGGTGGTAAAAAATGAAAAAGGCAATATTAGGTAAAAAGTTAGGCATGACCCAAGTGTTTACTGATAAGGGTACAGTTATCCCTGTGACAGTAATTGAAGCTGGTCCATGTGTAGTAACTCAAAAGAAAACAGTTGAAAAAGACGGATATAATGCTGTTCAAGTTGCTTTCGGAGAAGTTAAAGCAAACAGATTAAGCAAACCTCAACAAGGAATCTTTAAAAAGGCTGGTGTGGAGGCTAAAAAATATCTAAAAGAATTTAAACTTGACGATACAAGTTCATTAGAAGTTGGTTCAACAATCACATGTAACATTTTTGAAGTTGGTGAAAAAGTTGATGTAACAGGAATATCAAAGGGTCACGGATTCTCTGGTGTAATTAAGAGATATGGTTCAGCTAGAATTAGAATGAGCCACGGTGCTGGTCCTTGCCATAGATATACTGGTTCATTAGGTGCATCTTCAACTCCATCAAAAGTTTTGAAGGGTAAGAGAATGCCAGGTAGATATGGTAACTATACAACAACAATTCAAAATCTAGACATTGTTAAGATTGATGACGCTCGTAACATTATTTTAGTAAAAGGTGCTATTCCTGGTGCTAAGGGCGGGCTTGTTGAACTTAAGAATGCTGCAAAAGTAGTAAAGTAAGGGAGAGAAAAATATGCCAAAAATTAAGATATATGATACTTCTGCAAAAGAAGTAGGCGAATTAAAATTAAGCGATGTATTTACAGTTCCTTATAACGAAGCACTTATTCACGAAGTTGTTGTTGCATATTTAGCAAATAACAGACAAGGAACTCAAAGCGCTTTAACAAGAAGTGAAGTTAGAGGACACGCTAAAAAACCTTGGAGACAAAAAGGTACTGGTAGAGCAAGACATAGTTCTACAAAATCTCCTATTTGGACAGGTGGTGGTATGGCATTTGCTGTTAAACCAAGAGATTACTCTAAGAAAGTTAATAAACAAGCAAAAGTTATTGCATTTTTAAGTGCTTTTTCAACTAAACTTGCAAATAACGAAGTAATCGTTGTTAAAGAATGGGATTTAAAAGAAGCAAAAACTAAGTTAATGCAAAAAGTATTAGACAACTTTAAACTAGATGGTACAAACACTATAGTTTTAAGCGATGCTAACGAAGTTGTTCTAAAGAGTGCAGCAAACATTCAAAAATTAAATGTAACTGATGTTGATTTACTAAACACTTATGATGTTGTATCAAGTGCAAAATTAATTATGGATGAAGCAACTATTAAACAATTAGAGGAGGCATTTAAGTAATGAACGCATACGATGTAATTGTTAGACCTGTTTTAACAGAAAAAAGTTATGCAGGTATTCAAAGTAAAGTATACACTTTTATTGTTAATAAAGATGCTACTAAAATTGACATTAAGAACGCAATTAAAGAAATATTTAAAGTTGATGTAGAAAAAGTAAACACAATGAATTACAAAGCATCAACAAAAACTATGAACACAAAGGCTGGAAGAACTAAAGGAACTACTGCAAGCTTTAAAAAAGCAATTGTAACTCTTAAAGCAGATAGTAAGCCAATTGAGTTCTTTGAAAGTTTAAACTAAGAGGAGGATAAATAAATGGCAATTAAGAAGAGAAAACCAACCTCTGCTGCACAAAGATTTGTTTCTGTTGCAGACTTTACAGAAGTTTCTAAAGTTGAACCTGAAAAGAGTTTGCTTGCAACTAAAAAGAGAACTGGCGGTAGAAATAATCAAGGTAAAATTACAGTTCGCCATATTGGTGGTGGGAACAGGGTTAAATACCGTATAGTTGACTTTAAGAGAAATAAAGATAATATTCCAGCAGTTGTTAAAACTATTGAATATGATCCAAACAGAAGCGCATATATTGCTCTTGTTGTTTATGCAGATGGCGAAAAAAGATACATTTTAGCTCCTCTTGGATTAAATGTAGGAGATACAATTATCAGTGGTGATGATGTAGAAATCAAAGTAGGTAACTGCTTACCACTTAAATCAATTCCAGTAGGTTCAGTTGTTCACAACATTGAATTTGAACCAAAGAAAGGTGGGGCACTAGCAAGATCTGCTGGTAACTCTGCAGTAATAATGGCTTTTGAAGGTAAATATGTAACATTGCGTTTACCTTCTGGCGAAATGAGAAAAGTACCAATGATGTGCAGAGCAACATTAGGTAGAGTTGGTAACCCTGAATATGAATTAATTTCTATTGGTAAAGCTGGTAGAACAAGACATATGGGCGTAAGACCAACAGTTCGTGGTTCTGTAATGAACCCAGTTGACCACCCACATGGTGGTGGTGAAGGTAAGTCACCAATTGGTAGAGCAAGACCAGAAACTCCTTGGGGTAAACCTGCTCTTGGCTACAAGACAAGAAATAAAAAGAAGGCAAGCACTCGTTTGATTATTAAACGTGCTACTGATAAGTAAGAGGTGTAATTATGAGCAGATCATTGAAGAAAAAGCCTTTTGTACAAGAAAGGTTAATGAGAAATATTACAGCCATGAACGAAAAAGGTGAAAAGAAAGTTGTTAAAACTTGGTCAAGAGATTCTGTTATTTATCCAGAATTTGTAGGACACACAATTGCAGTTCATAATGGCAAAAAGCACGTTCCAGTTTATTGTACAGTAGATATGGTTGGTCATAAGTTGGGCGAATTTGCTCCTACTCGTACATTTAAGGGTCACCGTGCTGCTAAAGCAAAGGCTGCTACTAAATAGGTAAGGGAGGTAAACAAAAGTGGCAAAAAGAATTAAAGAAAAAGCAATAGCTAGAAAAGAAAATGCTGATAAGAGACCTTCTGCTTACTTGCCAAATGTAAGAATTAGTGTAAATAAAGTTAGACTAGTTCTTGATGGCGTTAGAGGTAAAAAAGCAAATGAAGCCGTTGCTATGTTAAGTTATATGCCAAACTCTGCTGCTCCAATTGTTAAAAAGTTAATTGAATCAGCAATGGCAAATGCAGAAGTTAAAGGTATGGATAAAGATTCACTTAAAGTTGCAGAAATTTTCTGTACTCAAAGTCCAATCTACAATAAGAAATTAAATATTAGAGGTCGTGGCAGAGCAGATGTTATCGTTAGACGCGGTAGTCATATAACTGTCATCTTAGATCAAATAGCATAGAAGGAGAGGAAAAATATGGGACAAAAAGTTAGTCCGATTGCGTTAAGAGTCGGGTTTAATAAAGAATGGTCTAGTACATGGTTTGCTGATAAAAAATCTTTTTCTAAAAACCTTAGTGAAGATTATAAAATCAGACAATTCTTAAACAAAAAGTATAAAGCATGTGCTATATCTAAAATTGTTTTAGAAAGAACAGATAAAAGATTAGTTGTTTCTATATATACTGCAAGACCTGGTATGCTTATTGGTACTAAGGGCGCTGGTATTGAAGTAATTAAAAAAGAAGTTGCAAAATTAACTGATTTTGCAAATATCGCAGTAAACATTAAAGAAGTAAAAAGACCTGATGTTGATGCATCACTTATGGCTCAAAGCATTGCGACTCAATTAGAAAAGAGAATTAAGGCTAAACGTGCTATGAGATCAGTTATGCAAAAAGCATCTAAATCAGGTGTTAAAGGTATAAGAATAGTTGTTAGCGGTCGTGTTGATGGTGCTGAAAGAGCAAGATCTGAAGAATTAAGAGAAGGAACTATTCCTTTGCATACAATCAAAAACGATATTGATTACGCTACAGCAATTGCAAACACAATTTATGGCGTAGTTGGCGTTAAGATTTGGATTAACAACGGTGAAAAATATTCTCTTAGACCTACTAAATCTTCAGTAGAAGGAGGTAAGAACTAATATGTTAATGCCTAAGAAAGTTAAGAGAAGAAAAATCTTCCGTGGAAGAATGACAGGTAAAGCATTAAGAGGTAACAAAATTGCATATGGTGAATATGCTTTGGTTGCCACTGAACCATGCTTAATAACCTCTAACCAAATCGAAGCAGCAAGACGTGCTGCAACTCGTTATACAAAGCGTGGCGGTCAAATTTGGATAAACATTTTCCCAAACAAGCCAATTTCTAGAAAAGGTATTGGTCAAAGAATGGGTAAAGGTAAGGGTGCTGTAGATTTCTGGGCTGCAGTTGTTAAACCAGGCAGAGTTCTATTTGAAATTGCTGGTGTTGGCGAAGAAGCAAGCAAAGAAGCATTAAGACTTGCAGCATTCAAATTACCTTGCAAAACTAAGTTTGTTGCAAAAGACGCACCAAATGCAGAGCAGGAGGTTGTAAAAGATGAAGAGTAGTGATATTAGAGAATTATCAACTAAGGAATTAGAAATGAAATTAGCAGAAATCAAGCAAGAATTACTAAATCTTCGCTTTTCTCATGCTACAGGTTCATTAAAGAATCCAAAACAAATTACTTTGCTTAAAAAAGATATAGCCAGAATTTTAACAGTTCTTAAACAAAGAGAACTAGAGGCTAAGGAATAAGGTGAGGAGGGAATATGGAAAAAGTTCAAACTAATGTAGAAAGAAATTTGCGTAAACACAGAATCGGTGTTGTAGTAAGTGATAAGATGGACAAAACTGTTGTTGTTGCAATAGAACGTAAAGTTCCTCATCCAATTTATAACAAAATTGTTAAGCAAACTACAAAATTTAAAGTTCATGATGAAAAAAATGAGTGTCATGTTGGCGATGTAGTTGAAATTGCAGAAACTAGACACTTAAGTAAAGACAAGTATTTTAGACTTGTTAGAATAATAGAAAAGGCTAAGTAAAGGAGTATATAGATATGGTACAACCACAGACAATATTAAAAGTTGCCGATAACACGGGTGCTAAAACCATAATGTGTATTCGTGTGCTTGGTGGCAGTAAAAGAAAATTTGGTAGCGTAGGCGATGTTATCGTAGCAAGTGTTAAATCTGCAACTCCTGGAACAACAGGTGCTGGTGCTAAAGGTAAAGTCGTTCACGCAGTAATAGTAAGAACTACTAAGGAAATAACTCGTAAAGATGGAACACATATCAACTTTGATGATAACGCTGCTGTTATTTTAAGTAAGGATAATGTTACACCAGAAGGTACAAGAATTTTTGGACCTGTTGCAAGAGAGTTGCGTGATAGAGGGTTCTTAAAAATCTGTTCATTAGCAGTAGAAGTATTATAAAAGGAGAAGAAAATAAATGGCTAAAATGAAAGTTAAAACTGGCGATAATGTTCTAGTTATTACTGGTAAAGATAAAGGTAAAGTTTCAGTAGTTACTTCTACTTCTCCAAAAGAAGGTACTGTTCGCGTGCAAGATGTTTTTGTTCAAACTAAACACGCAAAAGCAAGAAGGGCTAATGAAAAGAGTGAAATTAGAAAAATAGAAGGTGCTATTGATGCATCTAACATCATGATTGTATGCCCAGCATGTAATAAGGCTACAAGAGTTGCATACAAAGTAGTTGATGGTAAAAATACTCGTGTTTGTAAAAAATGCGGTGCAAGTTTAGATACTGCTAAGAAAGTTGCAAAACAAACTAAAACAGCTAAAACTAGTACAGCATCTAGCAAAAAAGCTACAGCAAACACAACTAAAAAATCAAATGTTAAAAAACAATCTGCTAAATCTAGTACTGCAAGAACAGTTGCTAGAGGCGACAAGGCGTAAAAGGAGGAACGAAATAAATGGCTAATAAAGTTGAAAAGTCTGTTGAAAATCAACCAAGACTAAAAGTTAAATATATGCAAGAAGTAGTTCCTGCTATGATTAAAGAATTTGGTTATAAAAATGTAAACGAAGTTCCAAAAATTGAAAAAGTTGTTTTAAATATGGGACTTGGTAAAGAAAAAGATAATTCTAAGAGTTTTAACCTTGCAGTTGAAGAATTAGGTTTAATTGCTGGTCAAAAACCATTAGTAATATCTGCTAAAAAGTCGGTTGCAAACTTTAAGTTAAAAGAGGGTGAAAAAGTATCTGCTAAAGTTACTTTAAGAAGTGCTAATATGTACAACTTCCTTGATAGATTAATTTCTGTTGCTTTGCCAAGAGTAAGAGATTTTCAAGGTATTTCACCAAAAGCTTTTGATGGTAGAGGTAACTATTCATTAGGTGTTAAAGAACAAACAATTTTCCCAGAAATTTCTTATGAGAAAATTGAAAGAACTAGAGGCTTTGATGTTATTATAGTTACAACTGCAAAATCAGATGCAGAAGCTTTGGCTTTACTTAAATTTATGGGATTCCCATTTAAGCGTTAAGGAGATAAATATGGCAAGACAAGCGTTAAAAGAAAAACAAAAAAGAGTTCAAAAATATTCTACAAGAAATTATACTCGTTGTAGCATTTGTGGTAGACCTCACGCAGTACTTAGAAAATATGGTATATGCCGTATTTGTTTCAGAGAACTTGCATACAAGGGTGAAATCCCTGGTTGCAAAAAGGCTAGTTGGTAAGGGGGTATAGAGAAAAATGGTGCTTACAGATACAATTGCTGATATGCTAACTCGTATCAGAAATATATTAATGATTAAAGGCGAAACAGTAGATATCCCTGCTAGCAAAGAAAAAATCGCTATTAGTGAGATTTTGCTAAACGAAGGTTATATCAAGGGTTATGAAGTTCTAGAAAACGGAGTAGCAAAAACTATTAGAATGACATTAAAATATGGCAACAATGGTGAAAAAGTTATTCAAGGTTTAAAGAGAATTTCTAAACCAGGCCTAAGAGTTTATGTTGAAGCAAAGAAAATGCCTAAAGTTATTAATGGTTTAGGTATTGCAATCGTTTCAACAAATAAAGGAATAATTACAGATAAAAAGGCTAGAGAACTAGGCGTTGGTGGCGAAGTTCTTTGCTATGTCTGGTAAGGAGTGTGGAATATGTCAAGAATAGGTAAAATGCCTATAACTATTCCATCTAATGTAACTGTTAATTATGATGGCAATGTTATAGCAGTTAAAGGTCCTTTGGGCGAATTAAAGAAAGAAATTACTAAAGATATCAAAGTTGAAGTTAAAGACGGTGTTATAACTTTAGATAGAATTAACGACGATAAAGAAGTTAAGGCTAGACACGGCTTATTTAGAGCAACAATCTCTAATATGATTAAAGGCGTAACTGAAGGTTATACAAAATATTTAGTTTTCAACGGCGTAGGTTACAAAATAACTAAATCTGGTAACAAACTTATGATGGATATTGGTTTATCTCATACTAAGTCTTTTGAAGAAGTTCCTGGTGTTACTATTGAAGTTGTTTCTGCAAATGATCCAATTGTTAAAACAATAGATAAAGGAACAATTGTAGCAATTAAGGGTACAGATAAAGAACTAGTTGGTCAAGTTACATCTAATATTAGAGCAATTAAACCAGTTGAACCTTACCATTTGTATGGTATTAGATATATAGATGAATATGTTATCCGTAAAGTAAGCAAAAACGGTAAGAAGTAATTAAAGGAGTACAGATATGTTTAATAAAGAAAATAAAAACAAAGTAAGAGTTAATCGTCATTATCGTGTTAGAAATAAAGTATCTGGCACTTCTGAAAGACCAAGATTATGTGTCTTCCGTAGTCTTCAACATGTTTCTGCACAAATTATAGATGATACAAAAGGCATTACATTAGTTAGTGCTTCTACACAAGAAAAATGCTTTGAAAAACAAATTCAAGGCAAAACTAAACAAGAAAAAGCATTTATCATAGGTCAAGAAATTGCAAAGAGAGCAAAGGATAAGGGTATCAAATCTGTTTGCTTTGATAGAGCCGGTTATATTTATACTGGTGCTGTTAAAAAACTTGCTGATGGCGCTAGAGATGCTGGTCTTGATTTTTAAGAGGAGGAGTGACAAATGGCTAATACTAAAAGAGAAGAAAGAAAGCCAAGAGTAGTAGAACAAGATGCTTTTGAAAAAGTTATTATTGAAAGAAAAAGCGTTGTAAAAGTTACTGCTGGTGGTAGACATAACAGATGGAGAATTTTAGTTGTAGTTGGCGATAAGAAAGGTCATATCGGTTACGGTATTGGTAAGAGTAAAGACCCAACAATCGCAACAGAAAAAGCAACTAATGCAGCAAAGAGAAATTTAATTACTGTTCCAATGGTTAATGGCACTGTTCCTCATGATGTTTTGGGTAAATATAACTCAACTAAGGTTATAATTATGCCAGCTAAAGAAGGTAACGGTATAATTGCAGGTAGTGCAGTAAGATATGTTTTAGCACTTGCTGGTTACACTGATATTACAGCTAAGAAGCACGGTTCTAACAATAAACTTAATATGGTTTTAGCAACTATTGAAGGTTTGCAATCTTTGCGTACAGCAGAACAAATTGCTGAACTTCGTGGTAAAACTGTAGAAGAATTATTAGGAGGTGCATCTAATGGCAACAACTAAGAAATTAAAAGTAACTTATGTTAAAAGTGCAATAGGTTACAACAAAAATCAAAGAACTGTACTAGAAGCTTTAGGTTTAAAGAAGTTAAATTCTAGCAACATACTTCCAGATAATGAAAGTGTTAGAGGAAACATCTTTAAAGTTAAACATTTAGTAAAAGTTGAAGAAGTGTAGGAGGATAATAATATGAGATTATATGATATGTCTCCTGCCGAAGGAGCAAGAACTAAATCTGTTCGTAAGGGCAGAGGTACTGCTTCAGGTATAGGAAAAACAAGTGGAAGAGGTCAAAAGGGACAAAACGCTCGTAAATCAGGTCATGTTAGACCAGGTTTTGAAGGCGGTCAATCTCCTTTACTAAGAAGACTTCCAAAAAGAGGATTTACAAATATCTTCAAGAAAGATTACACAACAATTAATGTTACTGATTTAAACGATATCAAAGAAGGAACTGTTGTAGATGCAGCATACCTAATTGAAAATAGAATGATTAGTAAAATCGGTAAAGATGGAATTAAAATTCTTGGCAATGGTGAATTAAAAGTTGCTTTAACTGTTAAGGCAAATAAATTTACAGCATCTGCTAAAGAAAAAATTGAGAAAATTGGTGGAAAAGTTGAGGTATTGTAATGTTTTCAACCTTAGTAAACGCATTTAAAGATGCGGATATAAGAAAAAAATTGCTTATAACACTAGGGCTATTATTCCTTTTTATAGTTGGAACTTGGGTTCCGGTACCAGGAATTAGTAGTAGTGTTTTCAAAAATAGTGAATCTAACTTAATTTTAGATTTGTTAAATAGTATTAACGGTGGGGCTTTATCTCACTGCGCAATACTAGCATTGGGTGCAACACCATACATCTTTGCATCCATCATCATTAGAATGCTAGCAGGGGTTATTCCAAGCTGGCAAAGATTATCTAGAGAAGGCGAAGAAGGTCAACGCAGAATTAACTTGTATGTTCGTATAGCAACTTTAATATTTGCTATTGCTCAAGCAGTTGGTATTGTGTTTAACTATGTTTCTGCCGGTGCTATTGTAGAAACTGCAATTTTTGGTGTTCCAGTTTTAACATATTTGTTTGTTGGTGGGCTTATGGTTGCAGGCGCAATGTTTACTTTGTGGCTTGGTGAAAAAATCACCGAAAAAGGTATTGGTAATGGCGTTTCATTATTAATCTTTATTGGTATTTTGTCTTCAACAAGTATTGCTATTTACGATACAATTGTAGGGGCTGTATCTTCTGTAGATAATTTAGATAATTTATGGTCACTAATTATATTTTTAGTTGCAACTATCATAATTTTCTTCTTAATTGTTTTTGTAGATTTAGGCAGAAGAAAAATTCCTGTAACTTATGCAAAACAAATTAAGGGAAGAAAAATGTATGGCGGTCAATCAACTGATTTAGAACTAAGAGTAAATTCAAGTGGTGTTATGCCAATAATCTTTGCAAGTTCACTTCTTGCTTTCCCTCATGTTATTATTCAACTTGCGGGTTCAACTAGTGATTTTGCTGTTTGGTGGGGCACATACTTGGGCGTAGGTTCTATTGTTTACACAATAGTTTCTGCATTGTTAATATTTGCTTTCACATTCTTCTGGGCTCCTTTTGTGTTTGACCCTGATCAAGCAGCAAAAGAAATTCAAGAACGCGGTGGTATGGTTTCTATGTATAGACCAGGTAAACCAACAGCAAATTATTTAAGACAAGTTAATAATAGACTAGTTCTATTTGGTGCATTATTCTTGGCATTATTATATTTACTTGTAACATTAATATTTACATTTGTAAGTACTGGTGCTCTTGTAAATGCACTATCTTGCGCTGGAATGCTAATTATAGTATCAGTTGCTTTAGACTTTAGTAATAAGTTAGAAGAACAAATGCTTATTAAAAATTACAAAGGTTTTTTGAAATAAAATAAATATCCTTAAAATCCACCAGCATTTCGCTGGTGGCTCTAAGGGGAGGTTTAGCGTATGAAATTAGTTATTATGGGCGCACCTTCTTGCGGAAAGGGCGTGCAAGCAAAATTAATAGAAGATAATTTTGGTTTACAACATATTTCAACGGGACAAATACTTAGAGATTTTGTTAAAGAAAATGCTGATAAAGGCAAAAAAATAAGCGAGACAATGAATAAAGGCGGTTTTATAAAAGATTCTCTTATGTGTAAAATCGTCGCAGATAAACTTTCTAAATTGCAAAATAATTATATATTAGATGGTTTTCCAAGAACAAAAAAACAGACAAAATATTTACTTGAACATTTTTGTCCTGATATGGTTATTTATTTACAAACAGAAAAACAAGTTGCACTTGATAGAGTAACTTCTAGAGTGGTTTGTCCTGTTTGTAAAAAATCATATAACAAAAAAGATTTACAACAACTCATTTGCCCTGATGACAAAGAAGAACTTGTTGTTAGGCAAGATGATAATATTGAAACATACCTTAAGCGTTATCAAATATTCATTGAACAAACCAAACCAATACTTGAAATGTTCAAAAAGGTTGGGGTGTTAGAATGTGTTGATAACAATAAAGGAGTAGACGAGACTTTTTCTGAAATAGTGAATCTTTTAAGTCCAAAAGGGGAGATTGAATGATTAAATCTAAAACAGATAAAGAAATAGAATTGATGAGAAAAGCCGGAAGGATTGTTGGTGATTTGTTAACTTTAATGAAAAATAGTGTTAGAGTTGGCATTACAACAAAAGAATTAGATGATATTGCATATCATTTTATAATATCTCAAGGTGCAACTCCTTCATTTCTTAATTATGAAGGCTTTCCAGCATCTATATGCACAAGTGTAAACGAAACTGTTGTTCACGGTATTCCTAATGACTACGCTCTAAAAGATGGCGATATTATAGGAATTGATGTTGGCGCTTGCTATAAGGGCTATCACGGAGATGCTGCACGAACATTTTGTGTAGGCAATGTTCCAGAAAAAGTTAAGCAACTTGTTAGAGAAACAAGGGAATGTTTTTACAAGGGAATTGAGGATTTAAAACCGGGTGATAGAATTGGTAAAATATCTCACAGGGTAGAACATCACGCAAAATTATTTAATTACGGCGTTGTGCGAGAACTTGTTGGACATGGTATTGGAACCAAATTGCACGATGACCCTCAAGTACCAAATTATGGGAGTGAAAATAGTGGAGAGGTAATTCCTCCAAATTGTACAATAGCTGTTGAACCAATGATTAATTTAGGCACACATAAAATTTATTTGCTAAATGATGATTGGACTATTATAACAAGAGATAGAAAACCTTCTTCTCACTATGAAAATACTATTTTGATTACCGATAAGGGCGTAGAAATACTAACTTTAATGCAAGGTGAACAAAGGTATGATGAAGTGTAATTTAGGAGATATAGTGTTATCTAAAAATGGTAAGTATGAAAACGAATATTTTGTTGTTACGGCTATTTTAGATGATAATTATATTTTGCTTGCAAATGGCAAAACAAGAAAACTTGTTAATCCTAAAAAGAAAAAGGTTATACATATAACTTTTTGCTCACACAATAAAATTTTAGAGCAAAAGTTTAAAAACAATGCTTATATACTTGATAGTGATATAAGAAAAGCATTATCAAATTATAAAATAAGCACTTAGTGGAGGATTTATGTCAAAAGAAGATGAATATGTTGAAATGGAAGGTGAAGTTGTTGATGTAAACCGCAATGGTTTTAAAGTTCAACTTCCAAATGGTCATATAATTGATGCTTATATTGGTTATAAACTAAAATCACGCCTAGGTAAAAAGAAAATCGTATTATGCGATAAAGTTGTCGTTGCAATTAGCACTTATGACCTAAATCATGGTAGAATAGTGAACCTAGTTAAGCGTCCAGTACCAACAACAAACTCATAAAAATTGTTAAAGTTTTATCATAAACGAAAAGGAGAAAAATATGAAAGTAAGACCATCAGTTAAAAAGATTTGTAACGACTGTAAAATAATTAAACGCGGTCGTAAAGTTATGGTTATATGTCCAAAACACCCTAAACACAAACAAACTCAGGGTTAACATTTTGAACAAAATTTATCATCACTTCATAACTAATTTTGAAAATACCGTAAAAAGTGCGGCTGTTAATTGCAATTTGGGTATTGCAATTTTTAACTTTTTGCGTTACAATATAATATTAAAATAAATAAAAAACCAATTAGGAGGATAGTATGGCTCGTATTGCTGGTGTAGATTTACCAAGGGATAAGAGATTGGAGATTGGTTTAACTTATATTTATGGTATAGGTTTAAAAACATCTCAACAAATTTTAAAAGCTACTAAACTAAGCCCAGATATTCGTGTTAAAGATTTAACAGAAGAACAAGTAGCACTTTTAAGAAATGAAATTGAAAAGAACTATAAAGTTGAAGGCGACTTAAGAAGAGAAGTTCAATTAAATATTAAAAGATTGGGTGAAATAGGTTGTTATCGCGGTATCCGTCATAGGAAGAACCTTCCTGTTAGAGGACAAAGTACTAAGAACAACGCTAAGACAAGAAGAAAAATGATTAAAAAGAGTGCAGTAAAATAAAGGAGTAAACAATGGCTAAGATGAAAAGTAAAAGCACTACAACAAGTGCTAGAAAGAAAAGACGTGCAACAAGAAACTTAGACAAAGGTCAAGCACATATTCATGCTTCTTACAACAATACTATTGTAACATTTACAGATGATGTAGGAAATGTTGTTTCTTGGTGTAGTTCTGGTGTTTTAGGCTTTAAGAGAGGCGGTAAAGGCGGAACAGCTTATGTTGCACAACTAGTTTGTGAAACCGCTGCTAAAGCTGCAAAAGAACAAGGTATTAATTCTGTTGATGTATTCGTAAAGGGTCCAGGACAAGGTAGAGAATCTGCAATTAGAGCAATTGCTAGTGCAGAAATTGGAGTAAATTCTATTAAAGATGTATCACCAATTCCTCACAATGGTTGCCGTCCACCTAAGCGTAGAAGAGTATAAGAAGGAGAAGAATAATTTATGGCAAAGTATGTTGGTGCGGATTGCAGACAATGCAGACGTGAAGGTTGTAAATTATATCTAAAAGGTGATAAGTGTACTTCTAAAAAGTGCCCTTTCGATAGAAGACCTAGTATTCCTGGTCAACACGGAAGCAAAATGAGAAGAAATGCAACTTTTGGATATATTGTACAATTAAGAGAAAAACAAAAATTAAAGAGAGCTTATGGCTTGCTTGAAAAACAATTCCATAGCTACTATACTAAAGCAGAAGCAATGAAAGGCGTTACTGGTGAAAATATGTTATCATTACTAGAAAGAAGACTAGATAATGTTGTTTATAGATTGGGCATTGGCTCATCTAGAGCAGAAAGCAGACAAATAGTAAACCACAGCCATATTGCTGTTAATGGAAAGAGAGTTAATATTCCATCTTATTTAGTAAAAGTTGGCGATGTTATAACAGTTAGAGAAAATAGCAAAGACATAGAAATGTTTAAAGCACTAAAGGGCACAAAGGTTACCACTCCAAAGTGGCTTGAATTTGATGCTGAAAATCTAACAGGTAAAGTTAACGCTATACCTCAAAGAGATGATATCGATTTAGATATTAAAGAACACTTAATTATAGAACTTTATTCTCGTAACTAATAAACTATTAAGAAAAATGTTTTGCGTTATTAAAAATTTTTGGAGGAAAGTTATTAATGTTGGAAATTGAAAAACCAAAAATTATAGTGGAAGAAAACGAAACTGGCACTTTTGCTAAGATTACAGTTGAACCACTTGATAGAGGGTATGGTATTACTATAGGAAACTGTTTAAGAAGAGTTTTATATAGTGCTTTACCAGGTGCGGCTCCTATTGCAATTAGAATTGCAGGAGTTAACCACGAGTTTACATCTATTAAAGGTGTAAAAGAAGATGTTACAGATATTGTATTAAATATTAAGAACTTACATGTTAAGACACTTAATACAGATAGAGATTTTACAACTACTATTTATTTAAAGGCTTGTCAACCTGGACCTTTGTATGCTAAAGATATTCAAGTTAACGATCAAGTTGAAATTTTAAACCCAGATTTGTTAATTTGCACATTAGAGCGTGGTTGCGATTTTGAAATGGAAATTGTAATTGGTAGAGGTAGAGGTTATGTTCCTGCAGTTCAAAACAAAAAAGAAGATGATCCTATTGGCTTAATAGCAGTAGATTCTATATTTACCCCAGTTTTGAGTGCTAGATACGAAACTGAAAAAACTCGTGTTGGACAAAGTATTGACTTTGATAAATTAATTTTAGAAGTAGAAACAAATGGAACAATTTCTGCTAAAGAAGTTCTAAGTTTGGCTGCTAAAATAATTGATGAACACATTATGATGTTTGTATCATTAACAGAAGGTATGAGTTCATTAAATATTTTGAAAGATGACGAAAAGACTGAACAATCTAAAGTGCTTGAAATGAGCATTGATGATATGGACTTATCTGTAAGGTCAAATAACTGCTTAAAGAGAGCAAATATTTTAACAATTGAAGATTTGACTAAGAAGTCAAAAGACGATATGTTAAAGGTTAAGAATTTAGGTAGCAAATCTCTTGATGAAATTATTAAGAAATTGCAAAGTTATGGCTTAAATTTAAGAGATGATAACGAAGATTAATATAAAAGGAGAACTATTATGTCTAATGCTAAAATAGGTAGACCTACTAAGGAACGCGTTGCTTTAATTCGTAATCAAACTTCTAGTTTTTTAATGAACGGATATCTTGAAACAACTGTTGATAGAGCAAAAGAAGTTCAAAAACTTGCAGAAAAGATTTTGACTCTTGCAATCAACACTAATGAAGATGTTGTTAAAGTTAAAAAGACAAGAATTGGTGCAAATGATGCAAAAGAAACTGTAGAAGTTTTAAATGATGGTCCTAAAAAGTTGGCTGCTAGAAGAAAAATAATGTCTTTGTGCTATGATTTACAAGAAGTTCAAAAAGACGGCGAAAAGAAAGCAGACTTTAAAGCAAGAACTGCTGATGTAAAGCATCCATTAATTGAAAAGATTTTCAATGTATACGCTGTTAAATATGCAACAAGAGCTAAATCATTAAACCAAGGCGGAGGTTATACAAGAATTACTAAACTTGGAACTCGTCGTGGTGATAATGCAGAAATGGCAAGGATTGAATTAATTTAAGTTTAAAAAAAATCACTATTTAATTAGTGATTTTTTTATTTTATTTAATAAATAAAGTTTTTCTTTTTTTCATTTTCGTCTGGTATAAGTTCGCAAACCATTTTATCAAATTTGCATGTATCTATAAAATCGCTTTTTGTAAAGGTAGTGCCTTTAAAAAAATATAGATGTTGATAGTGTTTAGCAAGCAATATTGGCATTGCAATATCAAGTTCGTTGCAGATGTCGCTTAAATATAGGCTTAATCTATTAATATCAAAATCGTTAGGTAAAACAAATACATTATCACAAATAATCTTTTCGTTTTTTAGTAATTTAGTCCAAATTCTCATAATACATATTCTAACAAGTTTTTAAAAAATAATCAATAGTAAAAACAAAAATATTTATTTTTTATTTTTAATAGTATTATTTTATTAACACAAAAACATATAAAGGCGTTTTAATTTAAATAAATATAAGTAAAGTATATAAAATAACAAAATTTTACATAAACAGTAACAGAATGTGCATAATAAAATTATGTCAGGAATTAGTAGAAGGTTAGACCAACTTGGCAGAATTGTTTTGCCAAAAGAGGTTAGAAAAAAATTAAAATTAAAAGAAGGCTCACTGCTTGAAATTGATGTTGTTGAAGATGAAATAGTTTTGAAAAAGAGCGACCCTGTTAAGGATTTAAAAGACAATATAGAAGAAGTATGTTCTGTTGTGCAAGATTGCAGTATAGTTTGCATAAGCGAAAGCATAATTGTTTATGCCAGTAAAGCGTATAAAAACTATGAGAGCAAAACATTGCGTGATGGTATGACGGACTCTTTAAGCGCATTATCTGGTCAAAATTTAACGAATTTATGTTTGTGTGATGATTTAGTTATAAACAACAAAATCGGATATTTTTTGCCACTTATTACATATGGCGATTTATTTGGATATATTTGTTTTTTTTATGATGAAAAACCTAAAAGTGAACAAGAGGGTGTAATGTCTTTTATAGCACATTACATATCAAGCAAATTATGATGTCTAGCATAATTGCAAAAGCAAAAAAAATACTCAACAATACGCTAGTTAAAGGTGCATTGTTTTTATGTATAAGTGCATTTATATGTAAAATAATTGGTGTTATTTATAGAATCCCGTTAACAAATATTATTGGCGCAGAGGGTATAGGAATATATCAATTAATATTTCCCATATATTCTTTTTTACTTATTTTATCATCAAATGGCGTGCCGGTTGCAATTAGTAAAATAGTTGCAAAAAAGGTAGCCGAGCAAGATTATAAATACATATATTACCTAAAAAATGTGTGTTTTATCATTTTTGGAGCAATTGGGTTGTTTTTTACATTGCTACTTATTGCGCTTTGCAACCCAATAAGCACACTGCAAGGAAATTTTCGCGCATCACTTGGTTATGTATGCATTGCGCCAAGCGTATTAATTGTTTGCTTTATATGTGTTTACCGCGGTATGTTTCAGGGCTTAAACAATATGAAGCCTACGGGAATATCTCAAATAATAGAGCAACTTTTTAAGTTTGGGTTCGGCATACTATTACCACTAGTGTTTGCTTACAATGGCACATCATATCAAGTTGCAATGGCAACACTTGCTGTTACAATAAGCGAAATTGTGGCACTTATTTATTTAATTATAAAGGCAAAGACAAATAAAACATATAAAGATATTTTTAAAACACGGCATCAAGATAAGTTGCGCTCATATTTTGCACCTATAGCAAAAGAAGTAACTAAAAATGTTGTACCCATTATGCTCTCTAGCAGTGTGGTTCCCATAAGCGTTCTAATTGAAAGTTTTATAATTGTAAATGTGTTAAGCTCATATATGGATGCAACAATGGCAACAGAAATATATGGTGTATATAGCGGGGTAGTTGCAGTTTTAATAAATGCGCCCATAGTTTTAGCAAGTAGCATTGGCATAGCACTTGTTCCAAATGTTTCTTCAAAACAAAACAATCAAGAACAAAATAGGCAAAAAGCGTTTGATGATGCAATTCTTTTTGCTTCCATAATAACAATACCATCAGCACTTGTGTTTTCCCTTTTTTCTTATCCTGTAGTTAGCGTGCTTTTTCCTGCGCTATCATCAAATCTATTAGTGCTATCTAGCCAATTATTGCTTTGCAGCGCATCAAATGTAATAACGCTTGCGCTTTCTTACATATTAATATATTACATTCAGTCTTGCAATGTTTTATACAAACCGGTTTTTTGTGTTGCATTTATGACAACAATTCGCTTAATTATCAGCACTTTGTGTTTAATTCGCTGGGGAATTGTTGTTTATGCTCTTGCTGGGGCGTTTGTTTGCTTAATGCAACTATTACAACTTATATTAATAAAAAAACAAATAAAATAGCAATTTTGACTTAATTATTTGAAATTTAATGTAAAAAGTTGTATATTGCAAGTATAAGAGAGGGTTAAAAATGAAGAAAAATTTAAAATTTTTAAGCGTTTTATTCTGTTGTGTGGCGTTATGCTTTTTTACAACAGGTTGCTCAATTCAAGACATTTTTGGTGGTGGCTATAAAAGTGCATATCAAACAGCGGTTGATAATGGCTACACCGGATCTGAAGAAGAGTGGTTAAAATCTTTAGGGGCAAAAGGTCAATCAGATTACGAATATGCAGTGGCTAATAACTTGTTTGATGGCACCTTTGAAGAATTTTTAATTTATAGAGCAAGTTTGTATGATTCTGGCTCTTGGACAAAAGCAGGCAACACATCAATACTTAGTTCGGTTAAAATAACAGCATTTAACACTGGTTCAGAATCAGGTTCAACGGGCTCTGGAACAATTATTAATTACGATACAACTACGCATATAGCGCACATTTTAACTTGTTATCATGTAATTGTTGATAGCACAGATGAAAAAATAATAAAAAATACTAATAAATGCCGTGATAACATAAAAGTATTTTTCTATGGTGCAGAAGATGATGACGATTCAGCACTTACAGCAACATTTTTAGGCGGTTCTTTATATAATGATGTTGCATTTATAAAAGTTTCAATTTCAGCAGATATGTGGTCAAGTTACAACTTGCGTGTAGCAACACTTGATACATCAGAACCAAAACTTCAAGAAGTTGATGCTATAGGAAATTCAAAGGGCAAAGGAATAAATATTGTACACTGTAATGTAAGCAAACAGTACGACACTTGCCGTGTTGGAAACATTGACGGAAGCGATGGTAACACAAGTATAGCAGTTATGCGTGTAAATGCCGTTTTGCAAGAAGGTAACAGTGGCGGCGGATTGTTTGATGTTAACTCTAAAGTTGTTGGTATGATTGGCTCTAAGGCTAGTTTGGATGAATATGCAGATTTAGAAAAACCTGTTGGTACTCATAAATACTCAGTAAGTAGCAATGGTGAATATAACTTTTCGTTTGCAATTCCGTCATTTACAATTGTGGCAATTTACGCTAATGTGTTAAGCCAAATTAAGGGTTCTGTAACATGGGCTATGGCGCAAAAATATCATCTTGGAATAAATATGGCAACTCTTAAAGGTGGCGAACACGCAATTGAAGTTGTAAATGATTATGTTTATCCAACTGTAGAAGTTATGCTAGAAGAAACATCAAATAACATTCAAAAAAATGTAGATGCTATAAAAACTGCAAAAATAATACGCGGTGGAGAGCTTTACAAGAGTTTTACAGTAAGAAACGAGTGGACTCTTGCTGGTTTTATGTGGTATGCTCAACCGGGCGACACTGTTGTTCTTGGCTACAAAGACCATAATACAAGCACAATTAAACAACAAGAATACACAATTTCTGCTGGTGATATTATATCTGATGCTTCGTGGAGAGCGGTATATGCACAAGATTTGACTAAATGCTAAAAAAAGGGCGATAATCGCTCTTTTTATTTTAGGTGCATTTAATTTATATTTTTGCATTAATTTATAACTTTGTTTTGTTGTTTTGGTTTGACAAAAAAAACAAATTTGTATATACTATTTTAAAGTAAAAAATAGGAGAATATATGCAGTTTTTATTAGATAGCGTTTACTTTACCGTATTTGGCTTAAAAATATATATGTATGGTGTTATGATAACACTTGGAATAATTGCTGGTATTGCGCTTGCTTTTTGGTCTTTTAAAAAGCGCGGAATAAGCACAGACCACATTGTAAACCTTGCATTAATTGCAATTCCTTGTGCCATAATAGGTGCGCGCATTTATTATTGCGTGTTTTTTGATAGAACATATGATTTTGTAAGTTTTATAGACATTACAAGTGGTGGGCTTGCTGTATATGGTGCAATTATTGGCGGAGCACTTGCCGTGCTTGCGTATTGTCTAATAAGAAAAATCAACTTTTTAGATGTTGCTGATGCTCTTGTGCCATCACTTGCAATAGGTCAGTGCTTGGGCAGAATTGGCTGTTATTTTGGTGGTTGTTGCTATGGACAAGAAACAGACTTTCATGTTTTTCCGTTTGCCGTGCAAATTGGAGATAGTTGGAGGCTAGCAACTTTCTTTTACGAAAGTTTTGCTACATTTGTAATATGTGTAATACTAATTGTTCTTTTAAGAAAAATTAAATTAAAAGGCTTTGTTTTTGGCACATATTTTATGCTATACGGCATTGCTCGGTTCTTTATAGAGGGTGTGCGTGGCGATAGTTTGTACTTTTTAGGTATGAGGGTATCACAATTTTTGAGCGTTGTTTTAATTGCGTGTTCGTTAATTTTAATGATTGTTTTGTATATGTATTACAAAAGAAATGGTGCAATAAAACCTAAATCTAGCGAAGCAATAAATCAAGAAACAGGAAATGCTATAAATGCAGACGAAAACACAAAAACAAGTGAAGTTATAGATAAAAAAGAAGGAGAATAAAATGCAATTCAATATAGAGCGTAAGGGCTATAATAAAAAAGAAGTTGATGATTATATTTATAATATTGAACAAAGTTATAAAGCCCAAGGGCAAGAGCAAAGTGCAAGAATTGCAGAATTAAAAAAACTAAATGAAGATTTAAGCACAAAATTAAACACCTACAAAAATAAAGAAAATATGATTTCTAAGGCATTAATTGATGCAATGGCAAGGGCAAAAAAAATAGAAGAAAATTCTAGAAAAATTTATGATTTAGAAATTCAAAAAATCCGTATTTTATATAGCAAATATAAAGATTTACTAGAAACTATGATAAACAACAATGCAAGTGCAGAAGTTGTGAACACATTATCAAGCCATACAAAAAACTTTAAAACAGGCATAAACAAAGTGCTAAGCAGTCAAAACCAAAGGGCAAATTTAACACAAAATGCAGACGAAAAGATGCGTGCATTACTTTCTAAAATGAACAATTCTGTTAACGAAAAAACGGTAACGCATCAAAATTCAATACGCAAATCTTCTAATGGCGAACAAATAAGTATGGATATGGAAGAGTTAAATGTTAAACCAAATTTAATTAAACCAATTTATAACGAACAAGTTCAAGAAAATGAAGAGTTTGAAAGTTTGGTAGATAAATTTTTAGATTCTGATGAAGAAGATAATAGTGCATATGCTAGCCAAATTTTAGGTAATGTAGAGCAAAAAACTGATGGGTTTGATTTAAAAGAAGCAGTAAATCCAACAGAAAGTTTGGAAGAAATTATGAAAGCGTTTGATTTGGATGATGATTTGTAATGACAAGGCTAGATGTTTTTTTAGTAGAGAATAATAAGTTTGAAAATCGCTCACAAGTATCTCGTGCTGTTAAAGAAAACAGAATTACAATTAATGGTAAAGTGGCAAAAAAAGCAGGCATTGAAGTTTGTGATAAAGATGATATAAAAATTGCACCACTAAAATATAATTTTGTATCTCGTGGTGGACAAAAATTGCAAGGAGCAATAAACACTTTTGGGCTTAATTTACAAGGCGTGGAAGCTCTAGACATAGGTTCATCAACTGGTGGTTTTTGTGATTGTTTGCTTCAAAATGGCGCAAGTAGTGTTATCGCTGTTGATGTTGGTAGTAACCAACTGCATACAAGTTTAAGAAAAAATGCTCAAATAACTCTTTTTGAAAATACAGATTTTAGGCAGTTTGAATTACCAAAAGGTTCAAAGCCCACATTTGCTTGTGGAGATTTATCTTTTATTTCGCTAACTAAGATAATCCCGCATTTAAGCACTTTTAATAGTATTACATCAGTAGTGCTATTAATAAAACCACAATTTGAATGTGGCAGAGAAATTGCAGAAAAAAATAATGGTGTTATAAAAGATTTTAAACAACACATAAAAGTAATAAATGATGTTATAAATTGTTTACATAACTATGGTTACATTGTTTTAGGTTTAGCGCCATCTTGCATAATAGGTGGTAGCGGTAATATAGAATATGTTATATATTCTGCAAAATGTGGCAGTGAAATTAATGTTAAAGACATAATTGCAGATGTTATAAAGCAAGCAAAAATTATGGCAAAGGGGAATAAAAATGTTTAATAATTTAGAAAAAAATTTTACTTTAATTGATGCCAATTTACTTAAGAGTGATATTAATTTAAGTGATGCGCAAATTAAACAAAAATTTATAGATTATATATCTTATTGTAAAGCGGAATTAAATAGTTTGCTAAAAGATGTTAGAGCGTTACCACAAGATGCAAATAAACAAATATCATTAAAACAGTTTGAAGAAAGTTTTGAAGAGAGGATACTATATAGAATTGATGACATTACAGATGAGATGTATATTTTGCAAAACTTTTTATCTATTTTAGAAAGTAAGTTTGAGCAAGAAGTAAAAGAGTTAAATGAACTTATAGATGATGTAGAAGCACTTTTAATGCTACTTCCAGAAGAAATAGAGCAAAACAAGTGTGTAATGCTTGCGTTTTTAAAATAATTACATAATATATTAAAAACACGCAATAATTAGCGTGTTTTTTATTTTAATTTTAATTTTAAAATGCTTATTAAAATAACATACTAAAATTGTGGTTTAATATTTGTTATCTTATTTTGTTCATTAAATAAAAAAGTAAAGTATTTGCTTGTATTTTGTTTAGAGCTTTTATATATTAGGCAAATTGTATTATTATCTTTTTTTACTTGCGGGGTGCACACCAAATAAAAATCTCCAAAAAAGTTTTTAACTTTTGCTTTGTTAAGTTTTCCAACAAAAACATTTTCATCTAAAAAAGTTTGTGCAAGTGAATAATCTTCAACTTCTATACATTGCATAAACGCATATGGTAATATAATTTGGGGCAGAGTTTGTATGTTGGGCTTAACTTTGTATCCAATAAAGCATTTTGTTTGTTTTAAAGTTACTATATTGTAGCAAATAATTTTTTGATGTTTTGCAAAGGTCTTTAAATTCTTTATGCATTGAATTTCATCATTTTTTATTTGGAACTTATCTGCACTTACTATACTGTGGTTAAATGTTTGGTTAATTATATGCAAGTTGTTTGGAAATCCATCCTCACAAAACAAAAAAATTATTCCTTGCTGTTCGCTTAATTTAAAGGTTCTTCCGTTGTTTGAAATGTTTATAACATTGTATTTATTTTTTTCAAAAATTTCTAACTTGTTGTTACCATATACAATGCGTTTACCTTTAAGTGTAATTTCTTGCTCACTCATATTTAATATGCTTATTTTTGCTTGTTTTGTTGCTTTAAAAATAATATAATAATTTTCTTCATCAAGTTTAATAATGCTTATGTTGTCGCTATTACATTTTAAATTGTTTTGTTC
>CAVFEO010000004.1:0-6710 GCA_963621425.1 bacterium
ATATATTATAGCACAAAATATTAACTAATGCAATAACTATTTAGCAAAATACAAATTACTGTATTTGTTTTAATTTTAATTTTTATTTTATTTTTAAAATTAAATTAAAAAAATAATGCAATAAAGTCTAAAAATAATAGCTTATTACATTATTTTGATATTTTCACTTCTTTTTCTTGTTTTTATGCTTTTGTTCCTTTTCTCCCACAATATAAGGATTTTCAACATTTTTTCCATCTTTAGTTTTTGCACCAACAATAGCAAAATCTATATGACGCTCTTGCTTGTTTACGGCAAGCAATTTAACCTTAACAGGTTGCCCAATAATAAACCTAAACTTTTGCCCAGTTAAAGTGAACATTTTTTCATCTAAAGAGTAAATATCATCTGGCAAATTATCAATACTTGCAAAACCTTCTACAGTATTATCTAGCCCCACAAACACACCATTATTTGTTAAGCCTGTAATTTTTGCAGTGTATTCACTTCCAATAAAGCGTTCCATAAATTCGCACTTTTTATACGCCTCCACATCACGCTCCGCTTTATCTGCAAGCACTTCCCTTTCACTTGAGCGGGCAGCACTATCCATAACAAATTCTTTTAACTCTTCTATTTTATCTGCAGATAATTTACCCCTTAAACTTTGCTTTATAATTCTGTGAATTGTAAGGTCTGGATATCTACGAATTGGCGATGTAAAGTGGCAATAAAACCTAAGTGCTAAGCCGTAATGCCCTAAACACTTGCTATCATATCTAGCCTTTTGAAGTGAGCGAAGCATAACTTCTCCAAGTGCCGTTTCGTAAGGTTTACCCTTAGCATCTTCTATAACCTTTTGCAAATCTTTTGGAGCGACATTATTAAACTTAATGTTTGTATCATACTTAAAACCAAGAGATGATGCAAACTTAAAAAAGTCTATCATTTTATCTTCGCCCGGTTTTTCGTGCACACGGTATACAAACGGAACCCCTAACCCGTTAAAATGCTTTGCAATAACTTCGTTTGCAAGTATCATAAAACTTTCTATAATTCTATGAGAGGCAAATCGCTCACGCCTTACAACATCTATTGTTTTGCCCTTATCATCAACTTTAATATATACTTCTGGCAAATCAAAATCTAATGCGCCACGCTTGTATTCCTTTTGCTCCAGTTTATCGTTAAGTTCGTTCATAAGCATAAAGTATTTTGCCATGTGTGCATATTTTTCTCGTGCTTCTGCTTTGCCATCAAGCACAGCCTGAACATCAGTATATGTCATACGCTCATTGCTGTTTATAACGCCCTCGCAAATTTTGTAACCAATTACATTTGCGTTTTCATCTAATTTCATCATAACAGAAAGAGTAAGCCTATCTACTTTAGGGTTTAACGAACATATACCATTAGAAAGCTCCTTTGGTAGCATAGGAAGAACCATATCTGGAAAATACACACTTGTCCCCCTATTATATGCTTCTCTATCAAGTGCGCTACCACGCTTTACATACTCGCCAACATCTGCAATGTGAACGCCCAAAGTGTATGAGCCATCTTTATCTTTATCAATACTTATAGCATCATCAAAATCACGTGCATCTTCGCCATCAATTGTGCAAGTAACAAGTTTTCTAAAATCTTGCCTGCCTTGTAATTTTTCTTCGCTGACTGTCTGCGGAATTTTTTTTGCTTCTTCAACCACTTCCATTGGAAATTCTTGATACAATTCATAATTACGCATAATGGCAATAATATCATCGCCTTTACGGCTCATATCGCCAATAATTTCAATAATTTCGCCCATTGGCTCACTTGTTTCATCACCATAAGAAGTAATTTTTGCAACAACTTTATCTCCCGTTTTTGCGCCCATTGTGTTGCCTTTAGTTATAAACACATCTTTATTTATGTTGCGCATATCCGGTTCAACATAACCGCCACCACTAAATTCGCTAAAATTACCAACAACAAGTTTTGTTGCTCGCTCTAATATTTTAACAACTTTACCTTCACTAGACTTTTCGCCATTTGCTCTCATCAAAACAATTTGCACTTTATCCCCATTGTATCCACCGTTCAGGTGTTTTGCCGGGATAAATATATCTTGCATATCCTCATCATCTGGCACAAAAAAGCCAAAGCCTTTTGCGTGTACACTTAACTTACCCGTAAACCTTGCTTTGCTTGCCTTTTTTGCCCCATGAAAAGATTTGTTTTTATTATTTTTTGTTTGTTTTTTCATTATCTTTCCCTTTGATTTTGTTCATACGCAGTTTTAGACTCTGTATGGATTTTAATGTCCTTTTCTTTATCCAATTTTAATTCTCTTGTGTAGTATTCAAAAGCCTCTAAATAACCTTTAACATTACCAGTATCAAACATTCTGCCATCAAAATTTAATGTATAAAACCCATCAATCTTAGCAAGGTTTGACAAACTTACGCTAAAATTTACTTCATTACCAATTTTTTCTTGGTTAGCATCCATATGTTCAAATATTTTTGCTGGCAACAAATATCTACCAGCAGCAATTACATTACTTGGTGCATTTTGCTTTGGTTTTTCTATTAATTCTTCTATTTTACCAGTGCTTTCATCTGCAAATTTTACAACACCATATTTATAAAGTTCATCTTCTGGAACAGTTGTTGTTAAAAGTAGTGGTCTATGGTTTTGTATATAATCTGCAAGCATTTGCTCTGTGCAACTTAATCCATATTCATTTACAAAAAGGTTATCCCCAGTGCAAAGAATAAAATCATCATCGCCAACCCACTCTCTAGCACAGTTTACAGCATCTTGAAACCCTGCAATATTTTCTTGATACACAAAATCTATTTGTGCCAAATTTTGTTGGTATCTAACCTTTTCTAACATTGCATCTTTACCATTTGCAATTAAAAAGTTTTCTAAAACTTCATTTTTTGTAAAGTATTCTTTAATCATTTCTTTATGATGCGCAATAACAATTAAAATTTTATCAACACCTGCATCAGTTAATTCTCTAACAATGTATTCAATAATTGGCTTATCACCAAGTGGCAACATCTCCTTTGCTATTGTTTTTGTTATTGGTAAAAACCTTGTACCAAACCCGCCTGCAACAATTACAGCTTTCATAAAAATCCCTCTCTTTTTATCTTATTTACACTATTTTGTATGCTATTTTGTTTACTTTTGCAATTCTTTTTGATATACTAATGCTATTAAGGAGAGTATTATGCAATTTGTAGATTTCAAAAAGTCACTTCAAGAAAAAATTCAGCCCGTTTACATAATTGGTGGCAACGAGTTCTATTTGGTTACAAACGCACTTAACAACTTAATTAGTGCATGCAACATTACCGTGCCAGAAATGAACATAACTTACATTGATGAGCAAATAGCTCTTGATGACATTTTTGTTATGTGCGAAACATTGCCGTTTTTATCAAGTAAGCGTATGATTATTGTTAAAAACTACGCATTAGATAACAACTCTCTTACAAAAATTAAAGAATATTTAAAAAATTACAACGCCACAACCTGCCTTGTTTTTACAACATCTAGTAGCATTAATGATAATGCAATACCTTGTGTTGATTGTTCAAACTTGCCAAAGGCTACCCTTGCTAGCAAAATAAATATTGAAGCAAAAAACGCAAATTGTGAAATACAACCGCCAGCACTAATTAAACTTATGGAATATTGTTCTTATTCAATTACTGCTTGTATGAACGAACTTGAGAAACTATTATCTTACTGCAAGGATAAAAATGTTATCACCAAAGAAGATGTTGAACAAGTTTGCTACAAGCAAGAGCAAGAAATTAATATTTTTGATTTAACCAATGCTATATCTAAAAAAGATAAAACTACCGCTTTTTCTATTTTGAAAAGACTTATTGATAGTGAAAACCAAAAAAGTGTAACTTCACTACTTTATACACATTATAGAAGGTTGTTTTTATCCCTTGCAAGCAAAAGGCTTTCTGATGAACAGTTAGCCAAAATTTTGGGGGTAAAACCATATGCAATTAATGTTTACAGAACGCAAGCAAAAGCACTTGGCTCTGAAAAAATATTAAATTCTATGAATATGCTTACCAAAATAGACACAGCAACAAAATCATCTTTTACAAATTTAGATGAAGAATTGTATCTGTTTTTATTGTATACTTTATCTTAGGAGAATGTCAAACAAAAATGAATAAATTAGTTGAAAAATTTAAGACTATTGTGCCAAGAACAAGAATTAAAATTCTTTTTGTTATTGCCCTATTTTTTGCGTGCTCCTTGCTAGCTTTTACTTTTGTTAATGTTTTTAACTTGCCGAATGCTCTTTTGACAATTTTAGCAAGTTTTGGATGCGGGGCTGTGCTTTGTGCAATACTTGAAGGGCTTATATTTTTGTTGCCAAAATTTATACAGTCTAACATAAATGTTCCGCAATACTTTGTAATTTTTACATTGCTATTTGCTATTGAAATTTTAATTTTAGCAATTTGCTTTTTCTTTTTAATGCTAGCGCACCCAGTTGTTATGCTTTTTGTTGGGCTAGCACTATTTATTGCGTGCGTTTGGTTTAATATCCTGTTTGAAAACGCATATTTTGCCCCACTTGGCGAAAAGAAAGACAAAATTTTTAACAACATAAAAGTATTTAACATAATGCTAACAAGCATTGTACTTTTTGTGTGGTTTATTCTATAGGAGGTGCTTATGCTAAACAAAAAATATGCTCTTATAACATTTTTACTTGCACTTACCTTGTTTTGCCTTGCTTTTATTACAAGTACAAATGGTATTGCTTATGCAGAAGAAGAATCTACCCCAATAGCACACATTAACGAACTAGATTTAAGCAAATACATATCTGAAACGCTTAATGATAAAAGTGCTGGAAGCATTGGCGAAGAAAAAACCGCTAAAGAATATTTATCTCCTTTTATGGAAGCGTGCGGACTGGATAAGTTTAGTGGCGAAAACTATTGGACTCAGTTCACGCTTGGAATAAACTCGTTTAGTTACAATGTTGTGGGAATTAAAAAAAGTGCAACAGAAACAAATAAAACCATTGTTCTTGGTGCACACTATGACAATAATTATAGCAAAACAAACGCAATGGGTGCTTTAAACAATGCAACAGGTGTTGTATGCCTTATGGGTATTATGAAGGCGCTTAAAGATAAAACCTTTGATTACAATATTATCTACTGCTTCTATGGTGCAAGCAACAATTCTTATTCTGGTAGCGAAAACTTTTACGGTTCTCTTGATGCTAAAATAAAGAAAAATCTTTTACTTGCTATTAATTTTGATAGTATTGGTTGCGGAGAATACACTTACTTTTATGCTGGCGATAGTGCAAATTCTTTTACCAAAGTGTTTAACCTATCTAACTACAACATAGATAGTACCCCAAGATATTCTAAAACAGACTATGTGCTATCTAACAAGCGTATGGCGTACCACAGCGCAGGGTTAAATAGCGACAATGTTACATATTTTAGAAACGGAGTAAGAAACATAAACTTTTTTAGTGGCAACTTAAACGGTATGGTGGCGGGCTTTAAAGAAAGCAGTTCTCACGAAAATATTGCAGATACAAAGCGCGATAATTTAGATACTTTTATTTCTTACTACCCTAACTATAACAAGCAATTAAACAATGTTGCTTCAAGCGTAGTATGTGCTCTAACAAGCGAGAATTTTATTGCAGAACTAGAAGCAAGTAACACACAAATTGATTTTAGTTTTTTAAATAAAAAAGTAATCATTTTCTTTTCTGGCATAATTGGCATATTGCTACTATGCGGAATTAAAAACAAAACTAACAAAAAAATAAAAAAGGACAAATAATATGAGAGATGTTAAAATAATTGATATTGATGGGCTAAAACTTTTATATGAATATAACAATGTAAACAACGAATTTTGCTTTGCACCATGCTTTAAAACAGGTGCTATTACAGAAACTGATGCAAATTGCGGTATAACACACTTTTTAGAGCATATGTTTGCAAAACAAACCAAAAATTATAGCGAAAAACAAATGCTAAAATATTTGCAACTTTATTTACCAAAATACAACGCATTTACTGGTTTTGAGAGTATGAAACTAATGTGCAACACAAGTAACAGGTACCTTAATAAAATGTTTAAACTTTTTGGCGAAATTGTGCAAAATGCTATTTTTGTTGATGAAAGAGCAAAAAAAGAAAGCAATGTAATTGAACAAGAAATTTGCAGGTATGAAGCACTTAATGAATCTGTTGCAGATGATAACTTGTTAAAAATTATGTTTAAATACCCTTTTGCTCAAAACCAAATATTAGGAACAAAAGAAAATGTGCGTAAAACAACAGGTGCAGATTTAAAAGCAAGATATGATGAACTTGTTACAAAACAAAATATGTATTTAAGTTATTCTGGCAGCGCAAGCGAAAAACAAATTACAGACCTTGTTAAAAAATACTTTAACAACATACCATCTAACCCACAAGGCGCACTTTCTAGAGTTGATGTAAAAATTAATGGTAAAGAAGAAGTTCATATACATAAAAAAGAAGACAACACTATAAGTGCTACCCTTGCAATAAAAAGCGCTTACAACCCAAAAGATAAAAAGCAAAGATATTTATCTGCACTTTTATCTAGATATTTAAACAACCAAGGTCATCCAATGTGGAACGAAATGAGAGAAAAGCAAGCACTTGTTTACGGCTACTGGGCTGGGCTTAGAA
>CAVFEO010000004.1:6720-7096 GCA_963621425.1 bacterium
ACTGCTAAAAATATTAAAAAATGTATAAAATCTTTTGCAAAAATTATTAACAATTTATATCAAAAAGGTCTAACTAAAAAGTATTTTGAAGAAATTAAAGAGGCTTATAGAATTGTTCTTGATGGGCAAATTGACACACCAAGAAATTGTTGTTTTTCTAACGCAACTGCATACTTAAAAGGTTACGACTTTGATGATATGAAAGACACCCTTGCAATGCTAGATGAACTAACTGTGGAAGATTTTAATGCCTTTGTTAAAAATGTGTTTAAAAGTGATTTTGTTTGCATTAGTCTTGTTGGCAACATTAAAGAAAAAGATGTGCAAACACTAGAAGAATTAAGAACCCTATTCTACAAATAAACATATGTTATAA
>CAVFEO010000004.1:7106-8962 GCA_963621425.1 bacterium
TCGCATATGTAAAAATGCTAGTATGCTAAATTTTAACAAAAAGAAGTTCTATATTTTTATAGGACTTTTTTTACATATTTTTTAGTAAGCAGTTAAAAAAAATATCAAACCGCACTGCAAATTTAAACAAAACTGTTGTTTTGTAAAATTTTTGTTTAAAAAAATATTTGTTTAACCTTTGTTTGATTTTTTATTTTTGTTGTGCTAAAATAAGTTTGTTTTTGTCAGTACAGGACAAATCTAAAAAAGAATTAATGGTAGCAGAATACATAATAATTCTTTGGTTATTAAGGAGAAAGAGATTTGGAAGAACAAAATAATGCTTCTATAGAGGTTAAAAAGAAAAACAAATTTAACAATAAATGGACAAGAGCCGCTATTCCTGCCCTACTTATTCACTGCAGTATTGGTACAGTTTACTGCTGGAGTACATTTAGTAATGAAATTGCCTCATACATTGGGCAATCTAGTGGAATTGAATGGGCTTTTAGTTTAGCAATTTTCTTTTTAGGTATGAGCGCAGCATTTTGCGGTGCTATGGTAGAAAAAAATATAAAGCGCTCTAGTCTGCTTTCTGCAATATTTTTTGCTGTTGGTATGGCTGGAACTGGTTTGTTTATTTACCTAAAATCGTTTGTGGGAATTTTATTAAGTTATGGTGTAATTATGGGTATTGGCCTAGGAATTGGTTACCTTACACCAGTTAAGAACCTAATGCTTTGGTTTAAGGAACATAAAGGGCTTGCAACTGGGCTTGCTGTAGCAGGTTTTGGTGCAGCTAAAATTATTGGTTCACCACTTATGCAAGCGCTAATGGACGCTTTTGGCGAATCTGGCGTTTATATGATGTTCTTTATACTTGCGGGTGTTTACTTTGTAATTATGATGATTGGACACTTTATGATTAAAAAGCCAGATGGCTGGGTGGAAGAAATTCCACCAAAATCAGAACACCCTATTAAAGACTTTTTTGCTCGCTTTAAAATATTCAAAAACCCAATATTTGTTGGTATTTGGTTAATTTTCTACATAAACATTACTTGCGGACTTGCAGTAATATCACAAGAAAAAGCAATTTTTGCAAGCGTTGGCCTACTTGGAATTGCAAGTGTGTTAAGTTCACTTTCTGCAATATTTAACGCTGGCGGAAGAATAGGCTTTTCTACTTGGGGAGATTACCAAAAAAATAGAAACACTATTTACAAAATAATATTCGGCTTATCTATTGCATTTACCCTAATTGCAGGCATTGTTGTATGTTCTGTTGGCGGAAGTTCTGATAGCATTCTTGTTGCGATTATTGTTATTGCAATGGTTTGCGTAATTAATGCAGGCTACGGCGGTGGATTTAGTAACTTACCAACACTACTTTCTGATAACTTTGGTATGAAAAAAATAAGTCAAATTCACGGAATTGCATTATCTGCTTGGGCTTTTGCAGGTCTTACTGGCAATCAAATGGCAAGTGCTATTGTTAATAATGACGCAATTAAAAGTGCGGGTCACGGCTATGACATTGTGCTATTTGTAACTTGCGGATTGTTTATTGTTGCTATGCTTATTGACCTATTTATGGTTAAGAGCAAGTCAAAAGCAGTTGAAGCTAATTTAGTTAAAGTTAAAGAAGATAACCAAAAACAAAACTTTGATGGCGCTAACACAAAAATTTATATTATTAAACAAGATGATGAAAATTCTTTAAATGATAAGGCTAAAAAAGATGAAGAGCCAACAAAAAAAGATATTCAAGAAATTGAAAAACAACTAGAAGAAAATGTAAAATCGGAAGAAAAAACAACCGAAAAACAAGATGAAAATAAAGATGAATAAAATAAAAGGCTAGAAAAACTCTAGCC
>CAVFEO010000004.1:8972-24064 GCA_963621425.1 bacterium
CCCTTCTTCTGTGCCTGCTTTTCCACTTGGTTAAACTAAACTTTTCTTTTGCGGGCAAAACAGTTTGCTCCCCTTGCTTTTGAGAATCAAATAATTCGTTTACTTTCTTTTTAAAATCTTCATTAATATTGTAATCTTTAAATTTGCAAAATTGTTCAAACTCTTTATATACTTTGTTTGCTTTTTCCATATTGGTATCCAGCAAAATGCCAAACTTAACTTTAAACGCTGTATAAGAAGAGTGTATAAAATTTAGAGCGAAGTCTTGTAAAAATTTTTCATCAACCCCAGCCCAAAAATTTTCAAAATCAACAAATTTCACATTATTGTTTAATTCAAGCATAAAACACCTAACTAAAATTTATTAAATTTTCCTATGCATATTATAAAATATTTAATTGCTATTGTCAAATAAAAATAAGTATTATATATGGCAAAATTATTTGCAATTTATATGTTTTTTTGGTACATTTTTTGTATGGAAATTATTGGAGTAATTGATACTATTGTATACAGAAACGAAGAAAATGGTTACACAGTAGTTGGGCTTTATGATGAAGATGGCTTACCTGTTATGGCTGTTGGCAAATTCCCTATGATAACAGAAGGCGAACGGGTAAGGCTTATTGGCGACTATATGGTAAACAAAAAATATGGTAAGCAATTTGTATGCGATAAAATTAATATATTAAAACAAAACACAATAGAAGGCATAGAGCGTTATTTATCTAGCGGGCTAATTAAAGGCATTGGCCCAATAACAGCGCACAAAATTGTTCAGGCTTTTGGCGAAAAAACACTGGATATAATTGAATTTAACTATGCAAAACTAACCGAAGTTAACGGCATATCTCCCAAAAAAGCGCTTGATATTTTTGAAGGCTATGCAAAAATAAAAGAAATGCAAAACGCCATAATCTTTTTGCAAGAATACAACATTTCCACAAATTTGGGAATAAAAATTTATAATCTTTACAAGTCTAAAACAATAGAAATTGTTAAAAACAACCCATATAAATTAATTGAAGATGTTGATGGCATTGGCTTTATTACAGCAGATAAAATTGCACAAAGTTTGGGCATAGAAAAAACCAGTGATTTTAGGCTTAGAGCGGGCATTATACACTGCTTAAAACTTGCTGTTGATAAAGATGGCAACACATATGTATCTAAAAACGCATTTTTAAACCAAGTTGCAAGGCTTTTAGGGCTTGATTTTGAAGAAATATATTCTGCCCTACTAACTAACTTAATGAACTTGCAAATGGACAATTTGGTTAGAATTTTTGAATTTCAAGGTAATGATGTTGTAATGCTTTCTAGATATTATTATCTAGAACTAAACATTGCAAAAATGTTGCGCCACTTGTGTTCATATTCTGCATCACAACAAATTGATGTAAGTGATGAAATAGATTTGTACCAGCAAATAAACCACATAAGTTTGCATAATGACCAAATAAACGCAATTCAAACAGCAATTAGCAATGGCGTAACCGTAATTACAGGTGGCCCAGGAACAGGTAAAACAACAATTATTAAGTGCATTGTAAACATTTTAAAGCAAATGAATTTAAAAGTAAAACTTCTTGCCCCTACTGGCAGAGCCGCTAAAAGACTTAGCGAAAGCACGGGCGAAGATGCAAGCACAATTCACAGAGCGCTTGAAGTTACTTTTGAAGGTGGTATGCAAACCTTTTTATATAACGAAAACAACAAATTCCCTTACGACTGCATAATTGTAGACGAAATTTCTATGATAGATGTTGTGCTTATGAGCAACTTACTTAAAGCGCTAAAAAGCGGAACAAGGCTTATTCTTGTTGGCGATAAAGACCAACTTCCAAGCGTGGGTGCTGGTAATGTACTATCTGATTTGCTTTCTTGCAAGCATATACCGCGTGCCGAATTGACCTACATTTACAGGCAAAAAGGTGATAGCCTAATTATTACAAACGCGCACCTAATTAACGAGGGCAAATCCCCTATTCTAGACAACACTTGTAAAGACTTCTTTTTTGATGTTAAAAAAGAAAACCAAGAAATTGCAAATGAAATTGTAAACCTTGCAACAAAGCGCATACCTGACCATTTTGGTATTGAGGCTACAAAAGTGCAAGTGCTTGCCCCTATGCGTTCTGGCATTTGCGGAATTGAAAACTTAAACCAACTTTTGCAGGAAAAAATAAATCCGCCTAAAATGTATAAAACCGAAATTGAAAACGGCAAAACAATTTACAGGCAAGGCGATAAAGTTATGCAAATATCTAATAATTACGATATGGAATGGAAAAAATATCTTGACGATATGCGCATTGAATCTGGTATGGGCGTGTTTAATGGCGATATTGGCACTATTGAAGAGATTAACAGAGAAAATGGCGAAACTGTTGTTTATTTTGAAGATGGCAGAAGGTGCGTTTATTTAAGAACAGACTTAAACCAACTTACACTTGCATACGCCATAACCGTGCACAAGAGCCAAGGTTGTGAGTTTGATGCAATTATTATGCCTATGATTGCGGGCACGCCACTAATTTTAACAAAAAACTTGCTTTATACAGCAGTTACCAGAGCAAAAACACTTGTTGTGCTTGTTGGCGAAAAGCAAAATATGTTTAGAATGATAAAAAACAACCACATTGAAAAGCGTTTTAGTATGCTTTCACACTTTTTACTAGACGCTTTTAGCCAAGATGAAGAAGGCATATAAAAATAGGCATATTTGGTATTTTAAAGTTATAATTTGCTATTTTAAATAAAATATTGTACACTTTTATAAACTAAGAGAGGTAAAACCAATGTTTGATGATTATGATAAAGATTATTTTTATGAAATTTATGTAAGTAAAAACCCAGGCGAAGCGGTTATTAGCAAAATTAAACTTTTTAGTTCTTACGAAATTAGCAAGGCAACAAAATCTGATAGAAACATAACCTATTTTGATACGCCTAACAACTATTTGGGTATGGTAAACATTTTGCTTAGCACTGATGTTATTGATGGCGTAGGCGAAATTACTATAGAAAAAAATATAGAAAACGACCCTGATAGAAAATATATAAAGATGTTACAAACATACAAACTTTCTCGCCCTTATAAGTTTGGACAAAGAATAGAAGAGTTTATTCCTTTTTTGCGTGATAGCTTGCGTTCGTTTTTCTCTACCCCGCTAGATTTTGATGCAGACTCTCTATTTAAAAAATGCGCTCCAACTTACTCTATAAACATAAAAAACGAAAGTTATAAAATTGTAAACTTTTCTGGTTTTAAGTGTTGGGTAACAATAGAAAATACTGTTTATACAAACCTTTCAAACGGCAGAAAAAACTATGTAACATATGTTAAAGTTACCAAAAGTGAAGATAGCAAAGAAAACGATATGCAAGATTTTATTGCAAAGTTTGAAAAGTATTGCAAATGTATTTACCGCATTGATAAAAGCAAATATAGCGAGTGCGTAAGACTAACCCGAGATATTGATGCGCTTATTGCCAAAAAGAAAAAGGCAGAGCGTAACGGAAAAGAATTTAACCCAATGGAAGATAACGACCAATTTTAAGGAAAAGTTTATTTATGATAAAGTTTGGCAAAGAACTAACTAATCTTGCCCACTATTTTGAAAAAAGTGGTGCTAGGCTTTATGTTGTGGGCGGAGCAGTTAGAAACTATTTGTTAAAAGAAAAAATAACTGATATTGATATAACATCTTCTCTTTCACTTGATGATGTTATGCAAGCACTAGATAATACAGAATTTTTAGTTAAAATAAAAAATGCGCTTACTCAAACAGCGCAAATTTTATATTATGATAAAGTTTTTGAATATGCGTGTTTTAGGCGAGAAGAATATGACGCTTTAGGTGACAGAGTCCCTAGTAAAATAGAAAAAGTGCTTACCCCTAAAGAAGATTATGTAAGGCGAGATTTTACTTGTAACGCACTATACTATGATGTTTTAACGGGCGAAATATTAGATTTTTGTAATGGTTTAAGTGATATTCAAAACAAAATATTAAACACCCCACAAAAGCCAGAGCAAACACTATCCTACGATGCTCTTAGACTGCTTAGGTTAATTAGATTTAGTTTATATTATAACTTAAATATAGCAGAAGGAGTTGAAAAAGAAGCAAAGAAAAACGCATACAATATGCTTAAAATAAAAGGGCAAATTAAAAAAGAAGAACTGTTAAAAATAATTACATTTGGCACAAATTGCAAAAACTTTTATGATGCAAATTTTAAAAAACTTTATATGCTATTATCTTATAATTTAATACCCTATCTATTTAGTACAAAACTAAAAAAAATAGATTTTAATGTAAAAGATATATCAAAAATATTTCCGTTATCACTTAATTGCAACAATCCAAAACTTGCCCTAACCTGCTTTATATTAGACTTATATGCTTACATTTTATCTAAGCAAATTTACATTGATAAAGAAATTATTGAACTTCTTTTATCTAGTGATGGGTTTGCCTTATCTAATAAAGAAATTTCTTATTACACAAAACTTGCAAGTGCTTATACCTTTGATAAAATAATAAGCCAAACACGGTTTTATATATATTTAAATAACGAAATAATAGATGACGTGCTAAGTGTATTTAATTTTAATTCTAATTATAAAATTGTAATTAAAACAATAAAAGACGAGTTGAAAGCAATAAAACACAAAAAATTGCCACTAAATACACAAGATTTGAAAATAACAAGTAAAGAAATATATGATGCAAAATTAAACAAAAATTCAAACATAAACTTTATGTTAAAGCAAATACATTATGCCGTGTTATTTGAGCATATAAAAAACGATAAACAAAGCATAATTTCATTTATTTTTAAAAAATTTAAATAACAAAAGCTTTCGTTACGTAGTTAAGGGTTGTTTAAATTAATACACATTTTTAGTTTTATAAAAAAATATTTTAGTTAATTTTTTTGACAAATCTTAATAAGCAATGTAAAATAGTTATATTACCGATTTGTAAAAGTCGATTAAATTTTTAAAGGAGAAAAAAAATGAACAAAGAAAAAGTTTCGCAACTTGCTAGTGGTATAATTCTTTTGCTACTTGGCGTGCTAATTGCTATTTTTGGCGGGCAAACCGTGCTTGATACATATTTTGGTGTTGTAGCCTTAATATGCGGTGCAGTTTTGTTGTGCCTTGTAATTTACCAAATAGCAAAAAAATCTGCCTTTAATGCTTTTGCTTTAATTCTTGGGTGCGTGCTAATTGCAATTGGTATTGCATTGTTTACACCTTTTTTAAGCTTTAGTGTTATTATTAACATTTTGGTTGTTGCAATTTTAGGCGTTGGCGCTGGACTTGTTTGCATTGGCGTATATATGCTTGCTAAAAAAGATACAATTAATGGTTTAATTAACCTAATTGTTGGCATTGTGCTAATTGTGCTTGCTGTGCTATACATTAATGTTGCAGATTTTAGAAAAGCATTTTGGATTATTGTTGGCATACTTGTAGCAATTTATGGCGTTTTACAAATTATTAACGCAACAATTAGTATAAGAAAAACTACAACAAAGAAAAAATAAGAGCGTGTTGCTCTTATTTTTTTATTCTTCTTGTTCTCTGCCATTATTTTTAGTTTTTCTTGTTCTTTTTCATACTTGCAACAAGTTCTTTAACTTGTGCTGGCTCTAATTTGCCAACAAGCGCATATTCCCTTAATTCCATTAACATTGCCTGTTGATATTCATTCATATCGTCTTTTTTGCTTTGCAAATCGTTCAAGACATACATCCCCAAATATTGCTATGTTCTATAAAAAACTCTATTTTACCATCATCTTCAACATGTTCCACATAGGTTTTTTAACCTTAACTTCTTGTTCGTGGTATGCAAGCTTTTTAGGTGGAATTTCTAAAGTTTTATCTATTACAACAGAACCTTGTTTAATTATTTTGATGTATTTGTATGTTTTTGTTTTTTATTTTAAAAATTTATCAATTATTAAAATTAGTTTATTTTTTAATTCTATTAAAAAAGTCTACACCAATGGAACTTCTTACCCTATTTAGCGTTTTATTTGTATGCTCTACTGCATACTTTGTTCCCTCTTCTAAATAGGCGTAAACCTCTTGCATATTTTGTGCATATTTTGCTCTGCGCTCTCTAATTGGCTTTAAAATTTCTTGCAAAATGTTGTTTAAAAACTTTTTGCACTTAACATCGCCAAGTCCGCCACGCTCATAATGGGTCTTCATTTCTTCTAAACTTGCATACTCTGGCAAATATTTTGCAAAATGCTCTTTGGTGCAAAACGCATCTAAATATTTAAACACTGCATTGTTTTTTGTATCACCTTTATCTGTAATATTAATGTGGTTTGGGTCTGTATACATACTCATAACCTTTCTAGTAATTTCTTCTGGTTCATCTTTTAAATAAATGCAATTACCAAGTGATTTACTCATTTTAGCATTACCATCTGTCCCTACAAGCCTTAAGCACGCCTTGTTGTTTGGAATAACTGCTTTTGGCATTACAAGAGTTTCGCCATAAAGCCTATTAAATGTATCCACAATTTCGTGGCATTGCTCTATAACTGGCAACTGGTCTTCCCCAACGGGTACGCAAGTTGCATCAAACGCGGTAATATCTGCCGCTTGGCTAATTGGATAATACACAAAACCTGCTGGCACACTTTCGCCAAAACCTTTTTGAGCAATTTCGCTTTTTACTGTTGGGTTGCGCTTTAACCTATTAATTGTAACAAGGTTTGCATAGTACATAGGAAGTTCAAACAATGCTGGAATTCCGCTTTGAAGAACAAAATGCACTTTGTTTGGGTCTAGCCCCACTGCAAGATAGTCTAACAATACTTCTGTAATGTTGTTTTTTACTTTTTCAATGTTATCAAAATTGTCTGTTAATGCTTGCACATCTGCAATCATAATAAACATTTCATATTTACCTGTGTTTTGTAATTCTACTCTGTTTTTTAGCGAGCCAACATAATGCCCAATGTGTAAGTTACCTGTTGGCCTATCGCCTGTTAAAATAATTTCTTTTTTCATTTTTAATCCCCTTATTAATTCATTATTTATTTTACATTTATATAAGCCATTTTGCAAATAAAAAAAGGCGTTATTGCGCCTTTTTTAAAATATAAAAACATATTAAAGTAGCAAAAAGGCTTTCAAGCACTGCATGCTTGAGAAATATTCAGTTAATCCCTTTTTTGCCACCATAATAACGCTTTCATATAATAATCTCCTTAATGTTGTTACAAGCAATATAACACACAAAAACAACATTGTCAATATTTTATGCCACTATGTGTAAAATAAAAAGCACTAAATATAGTGCTTTTATTTTACAATTATTTTAATAAATCTTTTAGAGCATTAATATCAAAATCTTTGTAATCATCTAAATTTGGGAAATCAATATTTCCATTAAATGCACTAAATGTAAATTCCATTGTTGAATTATCTTTAGCAGTTGCTTCTACATGAATAGCATTAATATTCTTATCTTTATCTAATTGCATAATTATTGCAACATTACCACTTTCTTCATTTTCAAAAGCAAACTTAAAGTTGTTACCATTTTTTGTTACAGTACAGCTAACTTTTATGACTTCTTTTAATTGAGCAAGCACACCTGTTAATTGAGCTTGTGCTTGTGAAAGAGAACTACTAGCTTGTTTAATATAACTAGAAAGAGCACTTTCAGCTGAACTCATATCAAACTTTATTTTAGTTTCTGTTTCGGTTTTAAGATCTTTGTTATACATGTAAGCAACACCATTTTTTATACTAGTTAAAGATTTATTAATAGGTGTATCAAATTGAGTCATTAACTCTTTATCTTTAACTATCATATTAGCATAGATTTGATCCTTACCTTCAGCATCTTTTGATTTCATTGTAAATCTGTATGATGCTAAAGCTCCTTCATCTTGTTTAGCAACTTTTTCTGAAACTGCATCAATTACAGTTTGTGATTCTTCTGCAGATACTGTTTCTGAATAATTTACATTTTTGTTATAGGTTGCTTCTTGGCTTAAATCATTTTTACCACAAGAAGTTAAAAGAATACAACATAATGCAAGAACTAAAGCAGATAAAATTGCAGAAATTGTTTTCATTTTTGTTTTTAACATAATTTTTTCCCCTTTTTAGTTTATACTTTATGCTAACGCTAAATTGATAAAAAAGTCAATAAAAAAACGCTTTTTTAAAAATTTTATGTTTATTTGAATTTTTTTTGATTTTTTTATCAAAAAAAGATGTAAAACATATATTTTACACCTTTTTATCTTCTTCCACAAAGTCTTGCACATTTGTGCATTTATACAAATTACCATTTGCTAAATCATTAATTAGTGCATTTTTTATGCAATTAGGTTTTATTGGCAAAGTTTGCAAAACTTTAACATCGACTTGTTTTGGTAAATAAACATTATCGCTACTCCTTGATATAAATTCTTCCCCATTGCCAGAGCCAAATTCCCCACTTACATAAGTGCACAAATAAAATAGTTCAAACTTTTTTTTGCCCACATAAGTGTAAAGCAGTTTTTCGCAATTAACCTTTATGCCAAACTCTTCCCGCACTTCCCTTACGCAACACTCTTTTATGTTTTCGCCCACTTCAAGTCCGCCACCAGCAAAAGCATAAAATTCCTTATCTTTTTTAATGCGATACATTAAGTAAACCTTACCATCTTTAATTATTATTGCGCGGGCGCAAACTCTTTTTTTATCTTCTTCTTGCATAACAAGCCTACTTTTTATAGTTTTTATAACTTTCTCTTAATTTTGCAATGCTTTCGTTTAATTTTTCTTTTTCAGTGGCACTTAAATCTAGTGTTATTTTATTAACTACACCTTTTGCCCCAACAACAACTGGTGAAGAATAACACATATCTTCTTGCACATGTAAAGCAGATGCAGTGAACACTTCGTTTTCGTTGCACAAAACAGCCTTAGTTAAAGCATACAAGCAAGCACCAACGCCAAAGTTTGTGTAGCCTTTTGCATCAATTATTTTATATGCAGAATTTATAACTTCTTTTTCTAGTTCTATTTTTGTAGCCTCGTCAAGATTTGCACTTAAATTTGCACCGCTTATATTAGAAACACTCCACGCTACAAATTCGCTATCTCCATGTTCGCCCAAAACATAGCCGTTAATTGAACGAGGATTAATGCCAAGTTTTGCACTTAACGCATATTTTAACCTAGCAGAATCTAGTGTTGTACCAGTGCCAATTATTCTTGAAGCAGAAACACCACACTTTGTGCAAGCAATGTATGTTAACACATCAACAGGGTTTGTTGCTATTAAATAAACGCCTTTAAAACCAGCCTTTTCTGCACTTTTAATTATGCTTGTAACAACTTCTGCATTGCTCTTTAATAATTCTTGCCTAGTCTCTCCGCCTTTCTTTTGGTTTTTGCCTGCAGTTATAACAAGCAAATTAGCATCAGCGCAATCATCATAATCGCCAGCGTGAACTAACATATAATTATCGTTAAAAGGCATTGTATGCATAATATCTAGTGCTTCCCCTTCTGCCTTTTGCTTATCTATATCCAATAAAACAATTTCTTCAACAAAATGTGCTTTTAAAGCAATTTCGTGAACATAAGCCATTCCTACATTGCCACAACCAACAACACAAATTTTATTCATAAATTTTTACCTCCAAAAATTGAATTTTTACCTTATAATTATAAACCAGTTTAAAAAAAATAACAAGCAATATTGTATAATATTCATTTTATTGCTTGCTTATTTTCTATCTTTTACTTTTAAAAAAATCTTCTATTATTTGCTTGCATTGCTTTTGCATTACGCCACTTTGAACACGCAATTTATGGTTCAACAATAATTGTTGTTGCATATTTAAACCGCAAGCAGAAAAAGCCCCACTTTTTTCATCTGTTGCGCCGTACACAACTTCATCAAGCCTTGCGTTAAAGCACGCACCTGCACACATTGGGCACGGCTCTAGTGTTACATAAAGCGAGCAACCATTAAGTCGCCAATCGCCTAAAGTTTTGCACGCCTTGTTTATTGCAAGAACCTCTGCGTGGGCACACGCAAGTTTGTCTGTGTTGCGCCTATTGTACGCTTTTGCTATTATTTTGCCATCTTTAACAATTACAGCACCAATTGGTACTTCATCATTTTGTTGTGCCTTTTTTGCCTGCTTTAATGCCTCAAGCATAAACCTTTCCATAATCGTTTACCATTAACCCGCCCCGCTTTTTGCATATTGTTTACGCTATTTAGCGCAACAAGCGGAACATCTTTATTCCTTTCAAAAATTTCTTGAGCATACACCTCGCCAATTGGGTGCGGAATATCTGCACTGCCCACCTCTATTGTGACAGACGGAATATGAAGTGAGTTTATGCTAAAATCTTGATATCCGCCAACGCTACCTTCACTTCTTAAAACATTGTAGCCAGTGTATTCTGCAATATTATTTGCAATTTTTAAATTTTTTGCACGCTCTTCTTGGCTTTGATTTTCAAAACCGTAATAAATAACTTCGCCTTTTGTGTGGTAATCTATTGTCATTGCTGGATAATTTTTTGTTGTAAATGCAATTAAATCTCTAACTTCTCGCTCGCTTTCTGGATAAAACCCAATAAAGTCGCCCGGCGCCGGACATTTTACATTTTGCGTTCCTTCACCCCAAAGGGCGTTAAAATTTACATTTAAGTCAACCGCTTCGCCGTTTGCTTTCCATTGCGAAAAATCTTCACTTCCGCCATTAACGCTTAACAAATATTGCCTAAAAATTTCACACGGGGCACTTTGCACGCCATCTAGCACAAGAGATACACCATCTGGATTAACTAGCGGAACAAAATAAAACCCGCCGTTAAAATTTTGCGTGCGTAAATATTCTACCATTTTAATAAGTACTAAACTTGTAACATATTCCCGTGCGTGTATTGCACCCGTAAGCATTATTTGGTTGCCAGCATACGAACCTATGTGCACACCCAAAATATCCCTACCAAACACGCTTTTACCAACCTTGAACACATCTACATCAGAAAAAGAGCCAAGTGCTAAAATTTTAGAATTAATTTCATCTACTGTCATACATAACCTCCAACTTGTTGCTAGAAGTTACATATGAAAAAATAGCATATAATGTGCTATTTTATTCTGTTTTATCTTGTTTAGATTGTTCTATTTCTTTTTTAATTCTTTTTTTAGTTTCTATATTGTTTATCTCTTCATTGGCAGAGCTCACATCTCTTAAAGCCAAAATTTCGTGCTGACATTTTAGTTTTTCGCTTAGTTTGCCGTGCCTTTGCATTTTGGTAAAAAAGTTTGCACCATCATCAAGTTGCCTAAACCCTTCGTTAAACGCTTCGTTTACTTTGCAAGAATAAATAAAGGCATTTTCATCTACTTGATAAATTAAAGACTTTAACTGATGCGCATCATAAAAATGCACAACGCAAGTTAAAACCTGCAAATCTTCGTTATCGTTGTATTCTAAACTTTGAACATGTGTAATTGTTACTTTTTGCTTCATAGCAAGTTGGATTTCTTTAGCAAGCAAATCCCCTTTTAGCGTTGTAATGTAGAAAACGCTAATTCCGTTATAGCCTTGCATTATGGTATTAACCATTAAACCATTTAGGTAAATGTAAATTAAGCCATATAAGCCCATTGACATACTATCTAAAAATATTGTAAGAAGCACAACAAACCCATTAACACACCAAGCAACTGTGCCAATGTTAATGTGTTGGTGTTTGTGGTTTACAATTACGCCAATAATATCTGTCCCGCCAGTTGTACCACCACACCTAAAAATAAGACCTGCACCGCAACCAATTATTACGCCACCAAAGATTGCACACAACAAAAGGTCATCTGTTGGAACGCCCCAATTTTGAGCAAAAGCCGTAAGTTTTAAGCAAACTGTATACCCTGCAGTACCAATTAATGAGTATATAAAGAACTTTTTGCCCATAACTTTTATGCCAAAAGCAAACAATACAACATTAATAAGTATGAAGAAAATAATAAAATCTATTTCTACACCAGAAAGCAAGTTTATTATTTTAGATAACACCATACTAAAACCCGTCATACCGCCAAGCACAATGCCTGTGTTTGCGTTGAACATATTGTATGATATACCCATAATAAAACAGCCAATTATTATTAAAGTGATATTAATAACTTCTTTCCAAATTTTCTTACTTTTAGCCGTCATATATCCTCCATTAGTCTTAAATTAGTAATAGCAGAAAACAAAAAAAAACGCAAACAAAACAAGCCCAACTTTATTTATTGTCTGCAAAACAACTAAAAATAACAGATTATTATATATAAATGCAAAAAAAGAGCATCACGCTCTTTTTTTATTCTTGAGTTTTGCCCTCTTCTTTACCTAAAGCACGAGCGGCAAAGCCTTCTCTACTTGCAGTTCTTTCTGCAGAAATTTGTTCTTCAACTACTGGAGCTACAACTTCTTCTTTCTTTTCTTCTGTTGCAGGAGTTTCAGCTTTTGCGCCTTCTACTACTGCTTCTTCAGCTTCTTTTACTTCTTCACCTTTAAGTTTAGCAGCCTTATCTTCTAATTTCTTTGCTTTTTTAGCTTCTTTATCTTTTTGCTTTTCTTCTTTTCTAATTCTTCTTCTTTCTTTTCTAGGTAGGTCAGCATAAGTTCTTCCATCACCTTCACCAAATCCTACGCGTCTTCTAGATCTACCTCTACGATGTACATGTATACCATAAGCAATAGCACCAAAACCTATTACTAAAATAAGACTTGAAGCAATTAATGCCGCAGCAAGTAATGTACTACCAGCAATTGCTATTAACATACTAGATATTGTCATAATACAATAATTCTCCTCAATTTCAAATCAACATTAATATACCATAAGTTTGATATTTTGTCAATACTAAAATTAAATAATATTCAAAATGCAACATGGCAAAACAAAGGCAAAAAAACGCTTGTAAGCACAAATAAAAATTTTTAAACTTTTAACAGATAAAACTGCACGCTTGTTTTAATTTTAGATTTATTTTTAAAATAAGGAAGAAAAATAAATTTCTCCCTTTTTTTACATTTTTTCTAGCAAACTATTATAACTGGCTTACGGTTTACCTTTTTAACAAAAAAGTTAATTAGGTTTTTCCTTACAAAACCACGAATTTCTGCTCTATCCATAGATTTAATTCCGCTATTGTTTAAAGATTCAAATACAAACTTTCTTGCTTCACCCAAAACTTCGCTTTGTTCATCACTATAAATAAAACCTCTTGTATACAAATCTGGCATACGATATTGCTTTTTAGAAGATTCGTCTATATGCAAAACAGCAACACAAACGCCATCTAAACCAAGTTGCATTCTATCTCTAATAACAGTACTTTCTACATCTCCAACGCCGTAACCATCAATTAGTCTTCCGCCAGAAGTTACATCTTTGGCTTGCGTCATTGAATTGTTAGAAATTTCTACAACATTACCTAAATCTGCCACAAAAATATTTCTCTCTTCCATACCCATCTTCATAGCAAGGTTTTTATGCAATTTTAAGTGCCTATACTCACCGTGAATTGGAATAAAGAATTTAGGTTTTAATAATTCGTGAATAATTTTAATTTCTTCTTGATATGCGTGCCCTGATGCGTGAACATCTGCAAGTTCGTGATAAATAATTGTGCAATTTTTCTTATACAAGTTGTTAATAACTGTGTAAACACTCTTTTCGTTACCAGAAATTGGGCTTGCAGAAATTATAACGCAATCGTTTTCCGTCAACTTAACTTTAGGGAAATCATCTTCAGCCATACGCCTTAGCGCACTCATTGGTTCGCCTTGGCTACCTGTACTTACAATTAAAAGTTCGCTATCTTTATAGTTTGAAATATGGTCAATATCAATTAATATATCTTTATCGTAGGTCATTTCGCCAATTTTTAGTGAAGTTTCTACAATATTAATCATACTTCTGCCACCAAAGGCAATTTTTCTGTTGTATTTTTTAGCAAGGTCCATAATTTGTTGCAATCTGTGTGTGTTAGATGCAAAAGTTGCAACAATAAGGCGCTTATCTTTGTATTGGTCAAATAACTTATCAAGAGTTTCGCCAACACTGCTTTCACTCATACTGTAACCCTTACGCTCTACATTTGTACTTTCGCACAATAGAAGTTGCACACCTTGTCTGCCAAGTTCTGCAAACCTAGTTAAATCTGTTGTATTACCCTTAATTGGTCTAAAGTCTATTTTAAAGTCGCCAGTGTGAACGACCATACCAACTGGTGTTTTAACCGCAACTGCAAAAGACCCAGAAATGTTGTGATTTACGTGAATAAATTCAACTTCAAAGCAACCTAGTTTAATTTTTTGACCTTCTTTAACAACTTTGTAGCCATATTTAACTTTTTTATGCTCTTTCATTTTGTTTTCTACAAGGGCAATTGTTAATTTACTACCATAAATTGTTGTTTGAATTTCGTTTAACACCCAAGGCAACCCGCCAATATGGTCTTCGTGTCCGTGGGTTAAAACAATACCACGAATTTTATCTTTGTTTGCAACTAGATATGTTATATCTGGCACAACAACATCAATACCTGGCATTTCTTCATTTGGGAAAGTTAAACCAGAATCTATTACGATAATATCGTTTTCATATTCAAGAGCATACATATTTTTACCAATTTCGCCTACACCGCCCAAGAACACTACTTTAAGTTTTTTATTTTTGCTTGTTGTATTTTTTTGTTTTGTTAGTTTGTCTATATGGGTAATTGAAGAATACTCTGTTACAGCTTTTTTATGTTCGTTATTAACATTTGTACTGCCTTTAACTTCTTCTTTAATAGCCTTATCCCCATCAGTTATTTTTTTATTAACATCAACTACTGCTTTTTGACCTTTTGGTTTAAAGAACTTTTTAAAGCTATGTTCGCTCTTAGCCCCTCTTGACCTTTTTACAGTTTGTTCGTTGTTGTTATTTTGTTGTGTTTTTTCCATAAATTTTTAATATTCTCCTTTTATTTTTGTAATCAAATTAATGTAACAAATTATATAAATAATAAGCGTTTTTTT
>CAVFEO010000005.1:0-22889 GCA_963621425.1 bacterium
TTACAAATAAAAGTTGGCTAGTTATATAAACCAACTTTTATTTTATTTTTAAATGTAATATTAAAATTAAATTATAAAATTAAACATTATTACATATTATCTAATATAATTTTGTTTAGTTTTAAATCTATTCTGCCTTTTTCGTCAATCTTAATTACTTCAACTTCTACATTATCACCAAGGCGTAAAACATCTTCTACTTTTTCTACATGTTTATCGCTTAATTTAGAAATATGAATTAAACCTTCTTTATTTCCGCCAAGGAAAGATACAAAAGCACCAAACTTTTCAATGCGTTCTACTTTTGCTACATAAACTTTGCCAGCCTCTACAACTTCTGCAAAGTTCATTATCAATTGTTTAGCCTTGTTTAGCATTGCATCATCTTTGCTTGATACGCAAACAAGTCCGTTATCATCAATATCAATTTTAACGCCAGTTTCATCAATAATTTTATTAATGTTTTTACCACCAGAACCTATAACATCTTTAATTTTATCTGTATCTATTGTAAAGCTAATAATCTTTGGAGCGTACTTAGATAGGTTTGCTCTTGGTTTATCTATATCTTCAAGCATTTTGCCTAAAATGTGTGCTCTACCCTCTTTTGCTTGACCTAGGGCAGTTGTTAAAATGTTTTCATCAATGCCTTTAATTTTTATATCCATTTGAATTGCAGTAATACCCTTTTCTGTACCTGCAACTTTAAAGTCCATATCGCCAAAAAAGTCTTCTAGCCCTTGAATATCAGAAAGCACGCAAACTTTTCCGGTTTCTTTATCTTTAATCAACCCCATTGCAATACCAGCAACTGGTGCTTTAATAGGCACACCACCATCCATAAGTGCTAGCGTACTTCCGCAAACACTTGCTTGAGATGTTGACCCGTTAGAAGATAACACTTCACTAACTGTACGAATTGCATAAGGGAATTCTTCTTCACTTGGAAGAACTGGCATAAGTGCGCGTTCTGCAAGTGCTCCATGCCCAATTTCACGCCTACCTGGCGCCTTAAGTGGTTTAGCCTCGCCAGTAGAATAACCCGGCATATTATATTGATGCATATAGCGTTTTACCATATCTTTATCATCAAGCACTTCAACCTCTTGCGCCTCAGATAACATACCAAGTGTAAGCGTTGTCATAACTTGAGTTAGCCCGCGTGTAAACACTGCGCTACCATGCGCCCTAGGTAGCATACCAACATCACACCAAATATTACGAATATCTTTTAGCCCTCTGCCATCAGGTCTAACGCCTGTGTTTATTATTTTGCTTCTAACAACTTGCTTTTTCAAGTTGTACACAGCGTCCATAATTTCACACATATCATCAGGATACAAAGCCTCAAAATGCTCTTTTATATCTGCATCAACTTCGTTTTCTAGTTCAGTTCTCTTAAACTTATCAAATTCTGCATAAACTTTTTCTAACTTTTCATAAGCATAAGCCTTAACTTCTGCCTTTTTATCCTCATCAAGTAAGGCAAGTTTAATATCTGCCTTTGGCTTACCAATTTCGCTTGCAATTTTGTTTTGCAATTCAACAATCTTCTTTATATAGATGTGCCCAAAATTAATTGCATCTACCATAGTTTTTTCGCTAACCTCGTTTGCACCAGCCTCTACCATTAAAATAGCATCATGCGTACCAGCAAGCATTAGGTGCAAATCGCTTCTTTTTTGCTCCTCTTTAGTTGGGTTAATAACAAACTTGCCATCAATAAGCCCAACGCAAACAGAACCAGTTGGTCCCTCAAAAGGGATATCACTTATTGTTAGAGCAACAGAACTTGCAACCATCCCCAAAACTTCCGGCTCAATTTCTGGGTCTACAGAAAGTGCGGTAACAATAACATTTACATCGTTATAAAACCCCTTAGGGAAAAGTGGTCTAAGCGGTCTATCAATTAGCCTGCTAGTTAAAATTGCCTTATCGCTCCCCCTACCTTCTCTTTTTTTATAACTGCCAGGAATTCTACCCACAGAATACATTTTTTCTTCAAAATCTACACCTAGCGGAAAAAAATCCACCCCTTCACGCGCATTTTTAGCCATTGTAACATTGCACATTACCTTTGTTTCCCCACAAGATACAATGCAGTGCCCGTTGGTTTGCATGGCAAGTGGACAAATTTCCACAACAAGTTCCTTGCCATCCAAATCTAATTTCCATACTTTTTTATCCATTTTGTTCTTTCTCCTTACATAAAACACTTACATTATATACCAAATTACATAATATTGCAAAACAATTGCCAAAATATTTTTTGTATGGAAAATAAAAAAACTAGAGAGTGGTGAATTCTCTAGTTTTTTGTTTGTTCAACTACTTATAAGTAAAGTATAAAATGTTTTAACATAGTAATAACTAGTTTTAAAAGTAAAAAATTATTGTGTTATTTTAACTATTGTTACCACTTGTTAGAAACTGTTTTAATCTTTGCTTGGTCGTTAAAGAATATTTTACATTGATACCTATAGTAGTGTTTTCTGTGATATTCTCCGCCCCAGAAACCACCGCCAGCTGAATCATTACCGCATGTTGCTTCACGACCAGAAAGTTCGATATATGTACCAGAACCATTAGTTATTTCTATAGAAGTTCTATGTCCCCAATCGCTACTATGACCAACACCATTTTTATTGGTTGTACCACCAGCATAAAGGTATAACCTAAAGTATTGGTCATCATTTGCATCATTCCAATACCATCGCCATGTTGGTTCTATTTGTAATGTACCGCTACCGCTCGCGTTTCCACCGGCATGTGGCTGACCCGGGAATTCAGAATAACCATTTGCAGTATTGAAATCTGTAGTAGCATAATATGAATATGTTAGCAAATGGTCCCAATAGTTAAAGCTTTCTAGTGTTCCAGTATATTGGCAATATATTTTTACTTTTTGGTCTATAGCGAGGTTACAGAACGCCCAATCTTTTCTTGAACTTTTACCATCTATCCAACGATAAGAGAAGTTAGTTCCTCCGCTATTACCCGTAATACTAAATGTATAATACATAGTAATTGTAGACTTCCCCACATTGCGGATAGAAGGGCCAGAATTTGTGCCTGCGCCATTACAATAATTATACTTAATAGAGCCTCTAGATAAAATTACATAACTGCTATTTACTGAATAGATACCGCCACCTTCATTAACAGCGTAGTTACGCGCAATAGTATATGTATCGCTATAAGTACCTTCTAAAGTTGCACCATTATTTAAATAAATACCTGCTCCGTAATTAGCCTTGTTTGAATAACTTGACGCAGTTGCAACTGTTGTTCTAGATATATCGCCAATTACTGTATACTGTTCTATAGATGCATCTCCACCATTTATATAAATTCCACCACCATCAATTGATGCTGTATTACTAAATATATGTGAACGAGAAATTCTAAGTGTTGGCTTTCTATCATAGAACTCTACTATTTCACCCCCAGATTCTTCAAATAGTTCTTCGTCAAGATCTTGTATGTAATCACTACTAGTAAAATAATAATACAAACCGCCGCCATAAGTTGCCGTGTTACCCCACATCTGAACATCGTTAAGATATGCATATTCTCTACAAAAATTCACACCTCCGCCGTTAGTTGCAGAGTTATCACGAATAAGTGCGCTATATATGTTAAATGAACTAATTTCGTTAAACACAGCTATACCACCACCTTGATTTGCGTGGTTGTTTAGTGTAGTTAAACCATAAATGTTAGTTGTTCCTCGCCATGCGAACAAGCCTCCGCCCCAATCTCCAGCAGTGTTAGCTTCCAAGTTTACACAGTTCCATTCTTCAACCAAGAAATCATATAGAACATTTACATTATTTTCTTTACAAGTAATGCTATTAAATGTAATTGTACTTGTTTGCCCATCTGCAAGAGCACCAAAGTTGAACCACAAATATGCAATACCAGTATAAGTTGGTGTAACAGATACTGTTGCCGTAATTGAGCCTGTGCTTGCTGTTGTTATAGAGTTTGTACCAGCTAATTTTTTATTACCAGTTTCATATGTCCAATCCGCATTAGCAGTTGGAATATCTCTACTTACCCCAACTGGTAAATAAGAATATCCGCCTTGCTTTAAGTTTCTTGATGCAACATTTATTGTAATTACATAATTTTTATTTGCGACAACTGGGAAAGGTCTATACAAATATTCCCAACCTCCAACACCTATGCAAGAAACACCATTAACATCAAAGGTAAATGTGCTTGCCAAATATGTAGACCAATCGTAAGTGTTTAGCGTACCGCCATAGTTGTTTATACCACCGCCGTGGCGCGCACTGTTGTTAGATATTGTTGCACTATAAATGTTTACAGTACCTGCTCTTATATTTATACCGCCACCATCTTCGCCTGCAATGTTGTGGTCTATTGTGCCTTTATTTATTGTTAGCGTACCGGTCGTGTTTTCCCACATACCAATACCACCGCCCCAAGCGGTTGCTTGGTTGTATATTATGTTACCACCATTCATGGTCATATTACCGCCCAGGTGAAGCAAAATGCCACCGCCCGGGCCAACAGAGAAGTTGCGTTGGACATATCCGCCAGACATTGTTATTGTGCCTTGGCAGCGTATACCTGCAGAATCTGTTGTTGCCACATTTCTGCCAACATAACCGCCCGTGATATTTAGCGTTGCGCCCGAAGCGATATCAATTCCGCCAGCCCACTTAGCAGTGTTTGCATAAGAACTTGCTGTTGCTGTTGTTGCAGTGCTTGAGCCAATTATTGCTGAACCTGACATATTCATTATTCCATAACAATGCACTCCTCCACCAGCACCATTTGCAACCTTATTTGCTTGTGCCTCTGTGCCATTACCGCCAATTGTACCACCACTAAAGTTAAAGATTGTACGATACACTGTATTGTTGTATGTTGTTGCACCAACAAGAACGCCACCACCATTATTAAATCCTGTTGTCGGGAAGTCTGGATTCATTACAACTTGATTGCCATAAATGTAACCACCAGTCATTTCTAAAGTAGACATTATGCCTGTGCCATAATCTACAGAGTTTTGGTCGTAGTATGCTTCCATAAACACACCGCCGCCACCACCATTGCTTTGAGTAGCATCTCTGCCATTGGCTGTGTTGTTATATATGTTTCCGCCAGATATTTTAACCTTGCAGTTATATGCGCCAACACCACCGCCAGCAGCAGCAGAGTTTCCATAAATTTTACCACCAGAAATTATAAGTCCCTCGTTACCTGTTGCCGGTGAGCCTGCTTGTGCTGCCCAGATGCCACCACCGTAATACCAATAATTTTCTCTCTTGACACACTCATTGTTACGAATTGTAGCATTTTGTACAATAAGCCTTGCTCCTGTATAAACCGCAATACCTCCGCCACGCCATGCTTGGTTATTTTCTACAATAATATTTGCATTGTTTAGCGTGGTTGTACCACCATTTTCTAAATAAATACCGCCACCTATACTATCTGCTCCATTAATACCTGCAACATTGCTAGCAATATTTATAGAGCCAGATGTAGCAAAGTTAATTGCGTGGTTGCACCAAATTCCACCGCCATGAGAACTAGAAGAATTGTATTTTACTTCCACACCATTAATAGTTGTTGTTCCACCATAAGAGAAGATTCCTCCACCACAGTTTGCCGTGTAGTTGTAAAAAATCTTTGTACCGGCATTAATTGTTAATGTATTATTACCAGCATCTTGGTAAATACCTCCACCATGTGTACCTGCATAGTTAGAGTGACCGCCATTACCACTTGTTGCTGCACTACTAGCACTTGTTGCACCAATATAACAACCATTTAATGTTAGCGTTGCCGAATCCGAAATACATATACCTCCGCCGTTACCGGTAGTTGTGTTGCCATAAATTCTAACATTTGCACCATTTAGCGTAACATTTGATGTTCCGTAAACCGTCATTCCTGCACCATTCTGATTTGTATTTGCTCCTGTAATATTGCATACTCCATTTGCTGTAAATACAGCATTTGAATTGTTGTACACATTTTCACAGCTAGCGTTTTGGAATGTGTTATAGTTCACCGCTGTTGTTGAACCATTTTGTCCGGTTAATATGCACCTTACACCAACAGACACATTATTTCCGTTAGCATCTAATGTTATGCGTTGCATATTTAACTGAATTCTTGTATCGTTAGCAAAATTACAAACTTCAAACATATTACAAGCCGAAGTAGATATTGCACTATCTGCTTTATATACTTGTTGCTGGTCTATATTTAGTCTGAACCAATCTACTATTGGTGTATTATAATTGCCAAATCGATAACTATATGTTGGGTGAGATTTTGTATTTCCTTTAATTGTAACTGTTCCAGAATCCGATGCAATATATGCCCTTGCGTAGGCTGTTGTGTTTGAACTGTATGCATTCATAATTGTATCAAAACTATTTGAAATCATTGTCCACACAAAAGACTTCTTCAAAACAGACTGACCACCAAAGGTATTTTTATTATGGCCCCATACTGGACTTAAATTAGCATCCGAAGCACCACTTGGTAAGTACCCTAAGTAATGCATACCTGTAGCAGAACGCGTATCACCTGTTGTGTACCCGCTACTTACCAAGTAGATGGTGTTAGCGTATGTTCCGCTTGTTCCTCCATAGGTTGCCATAAAGGCAAAGCCTGTGTTTGCGTTAGATACAACCACGCCAAAGTGCGATGCCACAACAGCACTTGCTACAGACATAACAACCTTTTGGTTAACCGCTGGGCTAGCAATTGCATAATTAATTACGCATCTTCTGCCGTTTGCTGCAGTGTCACCATTGTTTTGAGTAAATAACACACTATTAGAAATCGCAACTACACTTGATTCAAATGGCGTATAAATGTGATAGCCACTTGCTGACTTAAGTGATGGTGAGCCACTTAAGTTAATGCGCGCTGTTGCTTGATTGTATATGCTCATGGTTGCACCACTTGTAGCCTTGCTTTCTAGCGTGCTTCCGTTACGAATATGAGCATTAGCAGAACGAGTAGTATAAGCGTATCCAATTGTTGTTGAATTGTTTGTTATAGTACCACCCGTCATTATAAATGTACCAGCATAAGTGTAAACTGTACCATAAGTACCATCTGCCTTTGTGTTAGAAATTGAACCGCCTGACATGTTGAATGTTCCACCAGATTGCTCTGCAACATTGTATGAAGTTTGTATAAACTTTCCGCCCGTCATATTAAATGTTCCGCCAATTTGACTTAGCCCTGAAGCGTTTGTATATATGCTTGAACCATAACGGATTTCTGCATTGCCAGAAAGATTAATTGTACCACTACTTAGTCTAATATTTCCACCACCAGTAGTTTTTCTAATACTTGCGTTGTATGCAATTACTGCAGAACCAGAAATGTTTACAGTTGCGTGTGCAGTTGCTACATAAAGCCCACCGCCATAACCTGCGCTATTAGAGAATGCTGAAGATGTAGCATCTGCTGTTTTGGTTTCATCACCAACTACACCGGCAGACATATTCAATTTTGCATAGTTTTGAACAGAAATTCCACCACCAGCTGAATTTGAGCCTGCAGTGTTGCCATAGATTTTACAAGCTGCATTGTTTATTGTAACAGTACCCACATTGCCTGAAGAACCATTAATCATCATACCACCACCATTATTAGAAGATGTGTTGCCTGTAATGTTTACTCCTGTACCTAATGTTAATTTACCTTGGTAAACATATATGCCTGCGCCATAGTAAGCAGAGTTACCAGAGATTGTTGTGTTTGTAATTGTTAAAGGCGTATTGTTATCCCAAACGCCAACACCCGCACCTTCACGCGTTGTACCATTTGTAATTGTGTTATTTGATATTGTTGCACCGCTAATAGAGTTTGCTCTTGCAGCGGCATTACCATGCAAGAAAATACCCGCAATGCGACATTCTGCAGTTGTTGTTGCACTTCCGCCTTTTGTTAAAACTGCATCGGCTTTGTTGCCAGTTATTGTTCCGCCAGTTATTGTAACAAGTCCATAACTACGAACACCTGCTCCATAAACACGAGAGCTGCTTGTTGCTGTTCCGTTATTTGTAACATTAGCATACGCTTCGTTATAACCAATTGTACCGCCAGACATTACAAATTTAGAATCTGCACTAGCAATATCTACGCCAGCGCCATAAACTATTGGATATGCACCAACTGTAGCAGTTGAATCTGCAGTCATAGTTGAATAACCTTTGTTATAACTTACCGTACCGCCCTTCATTTCAAAGGTACTGTTACCAAGTACACTTACACCAGCACCACGAGTATCTCTATATTGATTAGATGTTGCAGAACTTGTAATGGTTGTTGTAATTCTACACTCGTTATAGTTAATGCTACCCGCGTTCATTGTAAGTTTACAGTTTGTAGTGTTTAGGTTTACGCCACCGCCAATCGCATTGTTACCTGATTTAGAAACCACATTATATTGAATACTAGCAGAGCCTGCCATTGTCATGGTTACAACACTGGTTGGTACGTTTGTTCCGGCATTGTATTGCATTTCTACGCCACCACCAAAAACTGTTGCATAGTTATACCAAATTTTAGCAGAACCTGACATATTGAATACGCCACGAACATAAACACCACCACCGTAGCCTGCAATGTTTGAATATGCGCTTGATGTTGCACACGCTGTAGCATCTGCTTTACCTACACAACCGCCAGACATATTAAGAGTTGCATACAAGCCAACATAAATTCCACCACCATCGGTTGAACCAATGTTAGAGAATACATTACCGCCACTCATTGTGCTTGTTTTAACTGTTCCATTTGGACCGCGTAAATGCACACCGCCACCAATTGCTGCACGATTATATGCAATGTTACCATTACTCATTGTAAATGTACCACGGCAATATATACCGCCGCCACCACCAGCATACTCATCTTTAGATGCTACATCTGTTGTGATTGGTGATGCTGTGTTGTTATGTTGAGATGCGTAATTGTAGTAGATTTTAGCGTTTGCATTGTTCATTGTAAATGAAGCCCCGCTATCTACATATACACCACCGCCACCTTGAGCACGGTTTGAATATGCACTAGTTGATGCGATTGCTGTTGCATCTGATTTACCTATGCACCCGCCACTCATGGTTGTGGTTCCTCCCATAATAGCCAAACCACCGCCAAAATAGGTTGCCGTGTTCGAATACACATTACCGCCAGACATATTTAATGTACCAGCATTAACTGCCATACCACCGCCATTTGCTGCAGAGTTAGCATTTATTGCACCACCAGAAAGTGTAAATGTCATTTTGCCGACGCACAATCCACCGCCATTAGTACCAGCAATGTTATTTGCTATTGTACCACCAGTCATAGAAGAGTTTGCTGTGCTGTTTTCCCAAGTTTTAACACCGCCACCATGACCAGTTGCTTGGTTGTGATGGATGTTTGCTGAGCCGGAAATTGTTAATGCACCTTGTACATGCATACCAATACCACCGCCATCACCAACAACATAGTTGTATTGTATTGCTCCGCCAGAAACCTTTAATGTACCTGCAGAACGGATACCGCCACCGCAGTTGCCACCAGAGTAGTTGTGCCCTAGTGTTCCGTTTGTCATATTAAGGGTTGAGCCAGCAACTTGTTCTATACCACCGCCACTGCCACCTGCGTGGTTAGCGCGTGCTGATGATGATGCAATGCTTGCAGTTGTTGAACCTATTGTTCCGCCAGAGAAGTTGAATGTTCCGGCATTAATGTTTACACCACCGCCACTGCCAGTTGCTGTGTTTGGATAAGAATCGTTACCAACAACACCGCCAGAGATGTTTAATGTACCCGCTGCGGCTTGATATATACCACCACCAGAAGCTGCAAGGTTGCCATATATTGAGCCGTTTGAAATTGTTATTGTACCAGTGCTTTTGTTGTAGATTCCGCCACCATAACTTGTTGCATAGTTACCAGCAATTACAACACTAGAGCCATTGATTACAATTGTACCTGTATTTTCATTTGCAATTGCTCCGCCATTTGACGCTTTATTAGAACAAGCAGATGCTGTTGCAACAATTCCAGTTTGACCAAATGTTCCGCCAGTTATGTTTAATGTACCTGTACTGAAAAAGTTTACCGCACCACCCCAACCGACAGAAGCTGAAACAGTGTTCTTATAGAAACTTCCGCCTGAAATTGTAGATGTTGTACCGCCACAAATTGTAACACCAGCACCACAATTTACTGTTGTGTTATCATGGATTTCTCCTGATGTGATATTCAATTGATAATTTGAACGAACACCACCGCCATTGTTTGTTGCGTTGTTGTTATATATTTTAGCTCCACTTATTGTACATGTATTTGCCTGCAAAGCAACACCACCACCACGAACACCATTATTGTGGTGAATATTCATAGTGTTATTAAGCGTAATTGGTACATTTGAACATATACCACCACCACTTGAGCCTGTAGCCGAGCTGTCATCTAAACCTGCAAAGTTATATTGTATGTGGTTTGTTCCGCTAAATGTATATGTACCATTTTGCGAATTGCTTGCAACAAACATCATACCGCCACCTTGCCTTACTGCATAATTGTAAGCAATTTTGCCGCTGGTTAAGTTTAAAATTCCACCTTGGCAATAAATTCCGCCACCGTTGTTTGCCTTGTTTGAGTATGCACTTGCGGTTGCTGTTGCTGTTTTGGTATCGTCACCAATAACACCGCCGGTTATGGTTAGCGTACTATAAACAACTGTTCCAGATGCGTTTTTAGCGTTACCAAACAAAATTGCTCCACCGTTTGCTGCGGCCGTGTTGCCGTAGATTTTACCGCCAGACATATTCATATTTGGCATTGCTTGTGCGTTAGACCAAATTTCAAGCAATACGCCACCGCCATCGCCAGAAGATGTGTTAGAGTAAATTTCTGCTGTTCCGCTTAGGTTTAGGGTTGATGCAGATTGGCACCATACACCACTACCGCCAGTTGATGTGTTTGAATACACCTTGCCTGCGCTTAGGTTGATTACGCCCACATTCCAAGAGCCAATACCACCGCCGATGTTTACGGCTGCGTTACTATATATTTTAACATTATCGCTGTTTACATTTAGTACAACATTTGGAGATGCCACACCACCTGCACGGTATGATACATTGTTATAAATTTCTATATTGCCAGTTAGCGTAAATGTTTTATTTGTTCCGCCTTGGAAATACAAACCTCCACCATGTGAGCCATTTACCGAGTTCGCTGTGCCATCTGTTTGACCGGCTTTGTTATGGTGAACTTTGCCCGATGCAAGAGTTAGAGCAACTTGGCTCCACATACCGCCTCCGTTTGAGGCTGCTGCGTTGTATTGGATGTGCCCTGTGAAGTTGGTTGTTCCGCTTGCGCCGTTCTTAAAGTTAATTGTTCCGCCACCTGCATAAATTCCACCACCAAGACCAGCCGAATAGTTATGACCTATTAACACATTGCCAAATAAGTTAAGTGTTGCATCTTCTATGCAAATACCACCGCCATTACTGCTTGCATCGTTTGAACGATTAGTATCATCATTTGATGCAGTTGTTGTGGTTGCGTCACCAATTGTTACGGCTGGAGTTGAACCAGTTCCACCATTTATGTTTACTGTTCCTGCACCATTAATAAATACGCCAGCGCCTCTTAATGCTTTGTTGCCATAAATTTGTCCACCAGTAATTGTCATAACTGATGCACCAGAGCCTGTTGTAAGTAAACCGCCGCCAACATCGCCAGCGACATTGGCATAAACTTTACCGCCCGTCATTTCTACTGTTTTAACAGCGTTATCGCTCCATATTACAACGCCGCCACCCCAAGAGCCTGCTTTATTGTGATGGATTTCGCCACCTTTAATGTATACCTTACCAGTGTTTGTCCATACAACAATACCACCACCTTGTGCTGGGGTTGCATTATATTGGATGTTACCATTTTCTATTGTAAATGTTGAAGAAACATGCATACCTGCACTATTGCCAGTTGAGTAGTTGTGCCCAATTGTACCGCCTTTTTGAGTAACTGTTCCGCCAACAACTGCAATACCTGCAGCATTTGTCGCTTGGTTACCACGAGATGTGCTTGTTGCGTAAGTTGTTGCTGTTGAACCAATTGTACCAGAGTTTATTACAAGGGTACCACCAGGAACATATACACCACCGCCGTTAGCCATGGCAATGTTTGGATAAGTATCGTTGCCGATAACGGCACCATTTATCGCATCTGTACCTCTAATATGTATACCACCGCCACCAGTTGCGGCATAGTTACCATATATGCTACCGCCATTATAGTTGTTAGTTGTGCCAGGGTCATCTAATATACCACCGCCAAAACCACCTGGAGTTGATGCTAAATTGCTTGCAAGGTTGCCTGCAATTATTGTATTACCACTAATTGTTAATGTACCAGCGTTTGTATGGGCAATTGCGCCACCATATGTTGCACGGTTTGCATACACTGTAGGAGAAGCTGACATACTTGCCTTACCAAAAGTTCCGCCTGTGATGTTTACTGTACCAGCACTTTGATACAATACACCGCCATAAGTTGCTGCAACATTTGCTTTTGATGCTGTTCCATCTGTACTACCAAATGTACCATTTGAAATGGTTAAAGTTCCGCTACCATGATTTATGACACCTCCGTTTGCAGAAGATGCAATATTCCCTTTATATGTTCCGCCTGAAATTGTTGTGGTTGAACTTGCCTCCGAAAGAACTCCTCCGCTACCAGAAGCAGTATTACTTGTAAATGTTCCGCCACTTATAATTAATGTTTTAGCATCAAAACTGATTACGCCACCGTTATTTCTTGCAGAGTTACTTGTAAATGTTCCGCCTGAAATTGTTAAACATGCGTGTCTATTGGTATTATTACCTACACAAATTACACCACCATAATTTCCGCTGTTACTTGTAAATTCACCACCACTTATTGTGCTTGTTCTATCTACAGTAGAAGATGCATAATTGCTTATACCAAATACACCGCCATCACCGCCAGCGTAGTTATTGTGATATTTACCGCTTGTTACATTTAAAACGCCTTCTACCCAAGCAAAAGCACCAGACCAAGTTGATGCAAAATTATACACTTCTAAATTTGTGCCTAATGTTAATGTGCCAGATGGAGCCACATGAATAAATCTACCAATGTCTGCTGCACCAGAGCCATTGCGCCCTTGAGTTATTTTAATGTTATTAATATTGATTGTGTATTTTAAACTTGCATCTGTTGTATCTCTACCTACTACAATAAAGTTTAATGTAGTTGTTAATGTCCACACAACAGAACTAGTGTTACCTGTGATATTTAAAGTACGCAACTTACCATTTGTTGCATTATAACCAAAGCCTGCTAATGTAGCACTTTCTGTAACATTTTTGTGTACTGTTAATTGAGCAATTGTTGCTGTTGATGATGCTGGATTCAACAAATAACTATTAATATCTGCTAAACTGTTTGTAGAAACAACTCTAGAATAATTACTACTAGCATTATCTTTGACATCTAATGTGTATATAATTTCTTTAAACAATGGTTTTAGGGTTACTGCGCCTTTTACATAATAGTTGCCAGTCATACCTATTGATGCCTCGCCATCTGTAAAGGCTGAGGCGTTTGCAAGGTTGCCGTTGCCCACCATTTGCCACAAAGATACTGGGAAAGAGGTTGAATCTAGTGTTGTAGACCAGCCATCGCCATAAATTTTTGGTGATGAACTGTTATATGTTGGAATTCCTCCATTGAAAGACGAACCACTAACCAAACCAATTGAATAGAACCAATCTCCTGTTCTACCCTTTAAGTATGCTTGGTTGTTGCATTGTCTTAAACCTTGGAAGTTGTTAATTGGAGATGTGCTACCTGTTATAACATGACCTACTGCAGCATTTGTTGCAGCGGTTGTTGGGTTTGCTGTTTGAGTCCAATTAATTGTGATATTTGTTTTAGGATATTCTAGGTAATATGTATACAAACTTGGAATTGTTGTTGATGCATTTACGCTACGCCTTATGTTATCTGTTGCTTTTAAGTTGCTGTATGAATATACATTTGGGTTGCAACCATTAGTTGAGTTTGCCAAAGACATACCAATAAAGGTACCAACTGAATTTGTTCCGGTTGTTGTGTTGTATGGGTCTTGGTAGAAGATGCGGGCATATTCTTTGCCATCTATTGTCATTGTTTCTACCCAACCTACAAACACTGCGCCAGATTTGGTTGCCGTGTAACTTGCTAGGTTAATTGCATCGCCATATTTTTTGCCTGTTAGTGATACGCTTGCGCCTTGGCCAGTTATTGTTGCACCTGTGTTTGTGGTATCTAGTTTAACAGTATATGTTTCTTGAGTCCATTGAGCATACAATCTTATTTGGAATTTAGAAATATTATTTGCATTTGTTGTTGCTGGAACAAACGAACGAATATCTGAATCCCACGCGGTACTTGCTGTGTGGGTTGTACCGTTTATGCCTATTTGACCAACAGTTGCACTTGTTGTAAAGGTTATAGCCGCTTGGTTTGCAAGTGTTTGACTAGATGTACCAACCTTCCAGCCAGAATATGTAAAGCCAACACGGGCAAAACCGTTTTTGGTTAGCGTTCCGCCAGATAGCACTTCCATTGCGTTTGCAGACTTACCTTCTACATAAGCGTGGGTTGCGTTTGCCACATAGTACACTTCTGTAAAGTTGTTGCCTGTTGTACCAAAGTTACCTACATTTACAATGCTTGTATCTGTTGCACTGCCACGCTTTTGCATCATAAAGTTACGGTTATATACAAATTCTACCGTTTGCTTTTGGATGATAAGTGTGTTGTTTGTGTACTGCAAGTAATAGCCTAAGTCGTATTGGCTTAATACAAATCTATCTTGGTTGTTTACGCTATCTGTTCCGCAAGTTACAACCATAATTTGACCCGCTCCAGGGTTTTCTTTAGATATTTTTATTACCTTGCTTGCTGGGTTGCTTTGTGTTGCGTTGTATGCGCTTAACGGAGTAGTATCTACTTTAGCAGAAATTTTGCTTGTTCCTGCAACCGAAATCCAAACGCCATTTGGACTTGAAATTAGTGGGTTTCCACCTAAGTACAATGTAGTTACAGCATCATTTACAAGGCATTTATACCAAAAGTAAACGCCTGTTGTTTGAACAATGGTTGATGCACTGCCGTAAACGCGTACTTTTGCCGTTGTTACATGGGCATAGAATAGCGTACTTGTTACAGCGGTTACGCTTGCAGAGCCATACACATTAAGTGTTGGAGAACCTGCAAGTAGCATAAAGGTTGCGTTGTAGTTGTTGGCATCTAACGTTGTGCCTGCAGCAAGAGAGTTAAAGTTAATTATTTTTGCAGTTCCTGCAATGTTTATTGTGCTTGTTACATTTGCCGTGTGACTTAAGAAAATTTCTTTTGCGTTAAATGTTCCGCCTGTGATGTTGATTGTAGAGGCTGCTGCAACAGCAATAATTTCACGAGATTTTATTGTGTTAGCCTCTGAATATGTAACACTTGTTGAGGTTGAACCAAATGTTCCGCCTGTGATATTTAGAGTTGTTGGCTTTCTAATATCTATATAAGACACATTTGATGAACCATTACCACCTGTAAATGTACCACCAGAAATGTTAATAAAACGCATATTGCCTGAAATATCTTTTACAGTATTAGCCATTACAATAATTAAAGATTTTGGAATTGAATATGTTCCAGCTTCTAAATCTAAATATTGTCTGTTAACTTCTTGTGTATATTGCTTCCACAACCAGAAACCACTACCATTTAATGATGTAATTTTAGCAGTTCCGCCTACTTTCATATAAGAATAATCTTCTGCAAGCCATACACAGTATGAACCGCTATCAGTTTCCTTAATCTCACCACCAGTCATATTAAACGCTGCTCTAGCAATTTGTAGAGCGCAACCAGTGTTTGAGTTAGTAATTGCATTATCAAAAGTATTATGGATTAAACCACCTGTCATATTTACTACGCAGGCATAGTTATCAAATGCGTTAGATGCAGTTGAAGACATTGCTGCGCCATTTATAACAACTGTTGGTCCTTTGTTATAAGAAGTTATTGTACCGCCTGAAATTAAAACTCTTCCGTAAACATTGTTGCTTGTTTGTACAGCACATACGCCCCAAGTTGCAACTGTTCTGTTGTCATGAGTTACTGTTCCGCCCTCTATTTGCAAACGATTAAGTTTTTTGTAATCTGCATTATTAAATCCACCGTTTACATAAATTGATGGACCTTTATTGGCGCTTCCGCCTTTAACCGTTCCGCCTTTTATTCTTACTAGACCTACATTGTTGCAATATAGCGTACTAGATGTGTTATTCCCTGTACAAGAAAGTGTTCCGCCTTCCATAGAAAATACTTCTCTAGGAGTTGCTTCTGCACCTGTGCCATTATAATAGTTTACATGTGCGCCACCTTCTAGACGAACTGCTGCACCGCCTGTACTTGTTACAGTTGATGTGCCTTTAACTGTTAATGTTCCCCTGCCATAAGACCAGATAGCACCGTTTCCACTATTGCTTGTGATTGTACAGTTATTTACTGTTGTGTTATAAACTCCGCAACCATTTGATATACCTATCCACAATGCTGCTGCAAGATGTGATGTTAAGTTGCAACCTGTAATTGTTACTGCACCACTTTGGCCATTTGTAACAAAAATACATGCGCCTTCTTGGTTAGCTATTTTGCTCTTTGTGGTTATTGTTGTGTTTGTTACATTGGTTGCTCTAGAAGATCTAAATGTTATTACCGAACCGTAATCACTTGTAAAGTTACAACCTGTAATTGTTATGTAACCTCTACCATAAACTGCCGAGCCGTACAACATATGAGCATTTGTTACTGTGCAGTTTACCATTGTTAAACGAACATTGTTGTTATCTGCATACACTGCGCCACCACGAGATTGCCCCATTAGCCAGTTTTCGCCAGAACCATCTAAATCGTCAAAGGTTGTATTGTATATATTCAAATATGAATAGTCATATGCGTAAATTGCTACACCAAATATGTAACCCCAATATGTTTGCACTGATGCATAGCATTTGCTTATGCTTGGCTGAATAGTTGAATCGCTGCTACTACCCATATTAAGCGTGCCATGAGTACTCGAAGTACCATAAATAGATATTGCCGCACCACGAGCGTGAATTTTATCAAATTCGTTATTGGTTACATGTGTACGAGTATATGAGTTTTTGGCAATTATTCTGCAGTTTGACATTTTACCGTGCATATTAACTGTGCCGTTCCACATATTTATTGCACCGAACATATCTATCCATGCATTGCGAGTGCCTGAATTGTATGAGCCTTCAAAACGAGATTCGCAAGAATCAATGTAAGCATCTTTAGATACATTTATTGTCCCGCCGTGTGAGTTTATTACTGAACCTGCGGCGAAAATACCAATTTTGTTATCTGTTTCTAAAGAGTTTACTAGCGCTGCACTTGGCCTATATACTACAGAGCAGTTTTGCACAATTGCGTTATCGTTTATGTTGACTGTACCGGTTAGGTTGTAAATTAAACCGCCATATGCACCGTGGCCAAAGCCATAATAGAAATTGTTATATGCTGTAAAGCTTGTATCAAAGGTTGGGTCTGTAGATACAACGCTAAAGTTTTGTGTGATTGTGTTTGCGCCAAGCGTTACGCTTGCTGTGTTTGATGTGATGTATGCAAGACGGCCACTTTGTTCCCTTGCCTGTGAATCAACCCCACCATCTATAATTAGGTTGCTAAATGTTAAGTTGTAGCCAGAACCTAAAATAAACGCATTGTTTGATGCATAAAGGTTTAGCACATAGTTTGGTGTTGTGCCGGAAAGTGTTGCCGTAAAGTTAATTGTTTTTACATTTTGGTGCGCAACTTGTTTAAAGTGAGTAAAGTTTGCACCATACAAGTCTTTAACTGTGCTTGCATTATCTGCAAACATATATGTTTGAGATATAGACAAGTTTGACTTTAATAGTTCTATTGTTGCACTTGTTTGTGTTGTTTTGTTTGCGCTTGCATTGTTACGAATAATTGCTTGCAATGCGTCATCTATTGAATAGTGATATGTTGCGCTTGCTGTTGCGTTGCCATACCACATTTTTACATATTGTAACTTCCATACTGCGTACAAAGTTATGCTTGTTGCAGGCATTATAAAGGTTTTTACATTATCTGCCTCGTACATTGGGGTTGTTGTGAATTTTTGAGTTGACCACCCCAAGAACGCATAGCCAGGACGAGTTGGTATTGGCGAGAAGATTACATTAACCGTTTCGCCTTGTTGGTGTTCTGTGTTATCCACAATTGTTGTGGTTCCGCCGTTTGCATCGTAGAATACAAAACTTTGTCTGCCAACTACAAGAGTTTTATCTGCAGTTTTGTATACTAGGAACACATCTGGGTTGGTTATGCTAAAGTTGTTTCTTCTTTCACTTTCTAGGCTAGATACAATTACATCACCACTTTGAAGATCATCTTCCCCAGCATAATGCAAACGAATTATATGTTCACTGCCTGATGTGTTGTTTGTTGTTGAAAGAACTGCACCATTTGCACCCTCTCTAGCAAAAATTTGGTTAGTTTTGGCAAATGTTATGTGCGCCTTAGAATCGTTATTGGTTTGAATAACCGGATTTTGATATAACTGAATTTTTGCCTCATTACCAGTTTGCAAGAAAGTTATGGCAGAATCATTATCTGAAATAACTTGCGCATTACCACCAATGCTTAAAATTGTGTTGTTAGCACCAGCTTCCACTCCAATTGCTGGTACTTCATAAGCGTGAACTTTTGCATTACCTGAAATTATTACATTTGCAGTCTTGTTACCTGGAATTTTTATTCCGTATACAGTATAATTATTGACCAATGCATTAGCATCTAAAGTTGATTCACTACCCGGTGTTGTATCTTTGTATTTCAAAATTTCAGTATGACCAGAAATTGTTGCATGAGCACCTAAAATGTATACTGGACTCCATGCTCCACCAACAAACAAACCATCCGAAATTAAAGAATATGTATTATCGTTTAGTTGTAAAGCATTTCCATAACCAGAAACTTTTAAGTATTTATACCCGTTTCCGTCATCTACTACAAAGCAAGGATTTGTACCATCTACAGCACGAATCATAATACAATACACTGACGGACAAGAGCTGTATGTTGTAATATTTATAAACTTACCATCAACATAGGTTGTTTGGTCTGAAATGCTTGCATCTCTATATATGTGAAGTTTAGCGGCATCAGCAATCCATACTGTAGAACAATCAGCTCCCGCAGTACTACTTTCAGTAGCATATGGGCTGGTCCAATTTGAAGAAATTTGGCAAGCACCCGTTAGATTTATTTGCCCTTTGTTTGCATATAAAGGAGCTTTTGTGCCGTGATTGTTGTGAATAATTGCATAATCTTTTATTGTTAAAGTACCGGTACTTTCATGACGAACTGCTGCACCACCTTTAGAATATACTTCTGCATGACCGCCTATTGTTATTGTATCATTAGACCCGACAGAATATATTGCATGATTGCCTTTTGCATAAATTTTAGCGTCGCCACCTATTGTAAATTGTTTAGTTGTGTTTCCACTTAAATACATTGTGTAACTTGCGCCATCAGTAATAAATTCGCCACCATTAACGAATACTTTACCACTTGCGATATTAAACACTGATCTATCTGGATATGCAGAATCTGCAGTAGTCGTGAATTTACCATTGTTAACAGTTATACTACAGTTTATGTTATTTGTTTCATCACCACCAATATAGAACATCGTTCTTGGAGAAGTAAATTCTCCGCCATTGACAGTTAATGTTGAGCCATAAGATATTTTTGTTAAAATACCTCCAGCCATAAATCGCCCATCATTTATAACAGCGCCACCACGCATTAAACACAAAATGTAATCATTCCATGTGGTTATAAATGTACCACCATTTACTGTTGTTGTTGAAGTATTATTTTCTTGATAGATATTCGAACCATTTGAGTTACTAAAATAGCCATCATCAATAACAACCTGTCCGCCACCATTAAACACAGGCCCCCTACTCTCAGTTGCCTCAGACATATAGAAAATGAAAGTACCATCATAGATATTCAACCTTGAAGAATCTGCACTGGTTGTTAATATTGAGTTGTGATTTGTGTTTACCGCACTTGAAGATGTACCAGTTTGGTAATATCCACCATAAACATTAACCGTTCCCACAATAGAAAATGCTGGACTTGAAGATTGGAAATTGATATTATATGCACTATTACTTGAACCTAAGTTTAAAGTTTTTCCGTTTGGTACATAGTACAAGAATTCCGTTTGCTTATTGGTGTTTGCATAATTTTTTGTCCACCCAGTTCTTGTACTCAAAATATTGCCGTGTTCAAAATTAACAGTTGTTGCAGTAACAAGATTTGCAAAACTAGACAAGTCACTGCCTGTATTCAATGTACCAATTACTGCGCCGGCCGAAATACTGTTTCCGAAGTGGAATGTAATTTGTGCTTGAGCGCAGTGTTTGCTTGCGCCGGTAAAGCATAGTTCATAATTGTTAGTTGCAAAAAGGTAAGCAGTTTCCCCGCTAGAAGCCACTGCGTAAACGCTATATGAACTGGTGCTTGCATTGTTTGTTATTGCATAGTACGCAACAGGTTTGTATATTGCGTGCAAAGTTATTGTGTTTGTGCTTGTGTTTACATCTTGTTGTTTAGATAAGTATGCATTGGTATACTCTGCACTTGTGCTAGATGCTGTTAAACTCCAGCCAATAAAAATGCTGTTTGTTTTTTGTGGCACAATATCTGTTAGTGCAGTAGCAACTGTTTTGGTTGTTACTTGGTTTAAATCTAGTGGCAAAACAACTGTTTCCCCAATAGATATTGAGTAAGACGCCTTTTGAACACCATCTGCCATTAATTTTAGCGTTGCTTGGTTTAAATCTATCTTCCACATTGCTTGCATTTGCACATCGCCATAGCGATATTTGTATGGGTTTTGTGTGTATGTTTCGCCCGGCATATACACCGCATTTGTTTGCCAGTTAGAATCTGTTGGAGCAGACACAACTTGCCAACCAACTAATGCATAGCCAGATTTTGTTACAGAATCTGCCCCAGGCAATGTAAAAGATGTGGTTGCAGAATATGCAACGCTTGGAAGAGTGCTTAGGCTTCCGCCAGACACTACCCCGCCATTAGCAGAGAAAGAAATTTGGTATGGAATTTCTACAAAGCGAGCGTATAGGGTTACATTATCCGTATAAGCGCTTGTTGTTAGATATGTTACTTGTTCGCCAGTACCATCCGCATTAAAATACCAGCCATCAAACGCGTAGCCATTTTTGTACACGCTTGGCAATGTTATTGATGTGTTAGAACCGTAATCAAAGGAGCTGGTTGCATCGCTTGTAAACACTGCTCCTTGCATATTTTCGTAAATTACACGCAAAGAGTTTGGAACCCATTTAGCATAAACAGTTATATCGCCAGTTTGAGTTGCCGGAATTACAGATATTGCTTGATTACAAGAAGAATCTTTAAACCAGCCTAAGAATGTATAGCCAACTTTGGTTGGTGCTTGAGGTAGCGCAGTTTCTGAGCCGTATGAATATGTTGTTGGCGCAGTTATTGCAGAGCCAGAATAATCGTTATTGCCCTTATCTTTGTATGTAATGTTGTACGCTCTTGCAAGCCATTTTGCCTTAACTTTTAGTGTGTTGCTTGTGCTAAAGTTTACCGAAGACACAATGGTTGTATTTAACATCCAAGATGCAAAAGCATAACCTTCTTTTGTTGGAACATAAGAAGATAAGTTTAGCGTGTTACTGCTTGTACGAACAGCAGGCATTGGGTCGCCACCATCAGTATCAAAGCAAAGCACATTACCATATGTTTTAGCTTGAGTTGTTGATGTGCTAAAATCCGGAGAGTTTAGTTTTAGTTCTTCCACAGTTGCATATTCTGCTTCTGCTTGAGTGCATTCAAAGTTTAGAGCTAAAGCCAAACTTCTCATAGTTTGTTCTTCACCTGTTGTGAAGTTTAATGAAAGCGGAGATACCGCATTGTACTTGATTGGGTTTGATTGTTCAATAAAAGTGTAACTTGTTCCGCCATTTATTGCTAAAGGTTTACCATTTTTATCTGTTAGGTAATAATATCCATCACTAGCATTTTCCGTCCAGATGTATGCACCGTTTGTGTTGTATGGAGATACAGCGTTTGCATTTAAATGAGAAATTACTGTTTTAAGGTTTTCTGTAAGAGCGGTATCTGCCACGCCAGTGAAGGCATATTGCGCCTGCACACGCACATAGGCAGAAAGCGAATTTGCTGCAAGAGTTACTTTAGCAGAATCTAGCATAGAGTCTGCCTCGTCATTATAGTAGTTTGCAACATACTTAACATTTTGCGACGCGGTACGCCCTACACCTGATGCGGATACTTCTGTTTCAAAATTAAGTGTAGTAAAAGAAGCCACAATAGATTCGCTTGTTTGCGAAGTGAATATTGCAGTTGTGTATACCGTACCGGTTGTGATTAGAATTATAACGGCAATGGCTATTGCAATTTTAAGCACAAGGTTTTTAGCAACCCTTTTGCCAGCCTTTGCCCCAGCGCTTTGCTCTGGTAATTTTTCTATTTGCTCTTTTTCGTCAATGTTGTAATTTTTTTTCTTACTCATAAAATCCTTAACTCTCCAAAATTCAATTGAACTTATCTTAAGTGTATCAATCAAGTTTTTATTTTCATACTTAACCAAGTTTAGTTTGCTCAAAACTTAATTAAATATATATATTTATATTATACAAAAAAACTTTGGCTAAGCCAAA
>CAVFEO010000006.1:0-22659 GCA_963621425.1 bacterium
CATCTTATATATTCTCTGTTTAACATTTTTTGCATTTCGTCATCTGCTTCTTCACCACGCTCAGGTAATTCCCAACCACGAGTAGCGCATATTAAAACATTATCAAAGCGTATATAATCATTTTGCAAGGCGAACATATTTTTTGGCAAAATACTTCTTACTTTTGTAATACTATTCCACCAATAATCATGGTTACCTCGGTTAAGAATTTTTTTGCCTTTAAATTGGTTTAGATATTCTATATCCTTTTTAAAATCATCAAGTTTCATTGCCCAACTAATATCGCCAGAAATTAGCACTAAATCTTCATCAGATACTTTTTCTTTCCAATCTTGTTCAATTTCTTCTAAATAGTTATCCCAGCTGTTGCCAAAAACATTCATTGGTTTAGAGCCTGTTAGGTCTAAATGAAGATCAGATATGCAAAAAACTTTCAATAATTTATCCCCCTTTTCCACTTTTTAAAGTGGATTATTTTTTATATAAAAAAGTTCTAAAAAATATTTTTATTTTAATTTATCACACAATATTAAAATAATACAATAATAACAACGGTAAAAACAACATTTTTAATTCAAACAAAAATTTGCAATTTATGGTCTGGCTTAAAAAGTGGATAACTATAAAATTGCACTAAACAATCTGCAAAAACTTAAGCAGAATTTTTTGTATAAAGAAAGGTTTTTAAACCACAACTTATCCACATACATACTGTTGTATATATCTTTTACGCAAATTTCTTTTGCCTTTCCGGCAACTTTTTCATCGTAAATAAAAGTATTAACTTCAAAATTAAGTTTAAATGATCTATTATCTGCATTGCAAGAACCAATGCTTACAACTTTACCATCAATAATTAAACACTTGCTATGCAAAAATCCTTTTCGTAAATAAACTTTTGCACCAAAGTTTGTCGCTTCACGCGCATATGATAGAGTAGAATAGTATACAATTTTTTTATCTGGAATAGACGGTAAAACAATGTTGACTTCAACACCACTGTTACATGCAATTTTTAAAGCCTCTAAAAAACTTTCATCAGGTACAAAATATGGTGTTTCAAGAAGTATTTGTTTTTGGGCAGACATTATCATTTTAATCATTGCTTGTTTTATTTGTTCTTCGTCAGAATCTGGTCCAGAACAAACAATTTGCATACCGGTTGTGCCAACCTTTTCTGGCTTTTCAAAAAATCTATTTAAATAGTTGTCGTTAAAATCTTTACCTTTATAGGCAAAGCGCCAATCTTTCAAAAATATTTTTTGCAATTCTATAACTGCGTTGCCTTGTATACGCAAGCTTTCATCTATCCAAGGTTTTAATCTTTTGTCTAAATTCATATGGTCGTCGCGTATATTAGTTCCGCCAGTGTATGCTATTTGATTATCAATTACCACAATCTTTTTATGGTTACGATAATTAACTTTAAAATTAAATATTCTAAAACCCAAATTTGGAGGGAAGAATTCCGCAACACGTCCGCCAGCCCTAGTTAAATTTAAAAAATGTCTTCTTTTTGCTTTTAGGCTACCCACCGCATCTATTAGCAAGTTAACTTCAACGCCCTGGCTCGCTTTTTCTATTAGTTTTTTTATTAACATAGAACCGGTGTTGTCTGTCGCTAAAATATAAAAGCACATATTTATACTTTTTTTAGCGTTATCTATATCGTTCATCAAAGATTTAAACATATCTTTGCTTTGTGAAAATATTTCAACTATATTGTTTTGCGTTAATACGGCATTATCAACAAGTAAGTTGTGCCTAATTAGTTGTCTATTTTGTTTTTCTATTTCACGCAAGTGAATAGCGTTAGAATCTATTAATGATTTTTGTTTTTTTATTATTTGCTGGAATTCGGTATTTTGTATTTTTTTTTGTTTTAGCATATGTTTAGTTTTTAAAGATAGGCTATTTCCAAAAATTACATAACAAAGAAAGCCAAAAACAGGTAGTATTGTTAGAATTAATACCCAACTTAAAATGCTTTGAGGTGATTTTCTTTCTAAAAATACCATAGCAATTGTTAGCAAAAGGTTAATAAATAGAATAACACCAATTACTATCCAAAGCATAAGACTTTCTCCTTTTAATCTATAATAGACACTGTGGCAACTGTTAGCACATAAACATTTTTAGCGCCATGTTCTTTTAATACTTTTGATATTGCATTAACGGTTGCACTTGTTGTCATAACGTCATCAATAACTAAAACATTTTTGCCTTTAATTCTTTTACTATCCGTAATTTTTATACTATCTTTTACATTGGCAAACCTTTGCTCTCTATTTAATTCGGTTTGCGTTTGAGTTATGTTTTTAACCAAAATATCACTAACATTTGGCAAGTTGGAACGGGCACAAAATTCGTTTGCAAGTTCGCGTGCTTGATTTTTAATTCTTACAATTTCTTTTTTCTTGCTCATTGGCGAGCAAACAACACAATCAATATTCCAATTTGTTGCATTGTACTTTAACAGCATAAAATGTACAAATGTAGATTTTAAATGGAATTCGTGTCCATACTTAAATCTATGTATTAAAGTTGTTATTGGGTCCACAAACTCAAAAACAGAAACTGCTTGTTTAAAATGATGTTTTACGCTTTGACATAGTTTACATTTACCATCCTTTATGCCTTTACCACATTTTGCACAAGGTAAAGAAACAAAAGGCAAGTTTTTATAACAATCATCGCAAACGGCTAAAGTTCGCTCATCAAAAAGGTCTTGTTGACAAATATCACAAGTTACATATTTGGGGAAAAGAGCATCGCTAAATGCTTTTTCTGTGCATTTTAAAAAATCTTTAAAACGGCTCATTATCCCTTTTATTCTCTTGCAATTTTGCTAACTATGCCCATATCGCATTTGCCAGCATAGTTTTGTTTGAAGTGTCCCATAACAGCACCAATGCTTTTATCTGGTAAGTTTGCAATAATTGCTCTTATCTCGTCTTCACTCATCATTTTTGGTAAAAAACCAGTTAAAGCACTTTTTTGTTTTTCTAAAGCGACTACTTGTTCATCTCTACCAGCAGATTTAAAACTCGTTATTTCTTCCTCAACTTCTTTTACGCTTTTTTGTATAATGTTAATAATTTCAGCATCTGTCAATTCTTCGCCTTTTGCGCGTTTATCAATAGTTGCCACCATTATTTTGTTTTTAACAATGCTTAATATTGCTTTTGTTTCATTATCCTTTTCTTTCATTGCATTTATATATTTTGCATTAATTTCGTTTAAAATTGCCATTATAAATATCTCCTTTTTAACTACAGTTTGTTAGTTATGTTAATATATTAACTTTTAATTTTACAAAAATCAACCCTTTTTATGCTCTTAATGTATAAAAGGCGCTAAAAGAATGGTTAATTTTTCGAAGTCATCTGTGCTTAAATTTTCAGCACGGATATTTGCATCATAGTCTTTTAAAACTTTTTCTAGTTCTGTTTTAGATTTTTTAAAATATGTACTTAAATTGTTTATAAGAGTTTTGCGTCTCATAGCAAAACTTGCGTGAACAACTTTAACAAAGTCTTCGTATGGGCATTTTCTATTTTTATTTTGCTTTTCTAGCATAACAATAGCACTATCTACATTAGGGGCAGGAGTGAATAGTTGTCTGTTTACTATGCGCATAATTTTTGCGTTATGATTAAAATCTATAAGAATAGACAGTATGCCATAATCTTTGCCCTTTTTTGCAACTATGCGTTCAGCAACTTCTTTTTGTACCATTATGCACATTTTTTCAAGGTGGCTAGATTGCAAAAATTTAAAGATAATAGGAGTTGTTATGTAATATGGTAAGTTTGCGATAATACTATACTTTGCTCCAAGACATTGCACAATATCTTTTTCTTCCGTTTGCATAATATCTTTAAAAACAACGTTAACATTATTACAGTTTGATAGGGTTTTTTGCAAAATTGGTTTTAAATTTTCATCAATTTCATAGCATAAAACTTTACCTGCTTTTTGCGATATGAAATTAGTAAGCGTTCCAGCACCTGGCCCAATTTCTAAAATGTTATCATCTTTATTAATATTACAATCATCAACAATTGCTTTTAACAAGTTGGTATCTGTTATAAAATTTTGACCATACTTTTTTTGAAAATCAAAATTTTCTTCTTTTATAATTTGTTTAAAGTCCATAAGTATCCTTATTTTATTTTTTGTATCAAATTTAAAATTATTTATTAATATTGTACACTTCTAGTGCATTTTTAGTTGTTTGTGCTAAAACTTCTTCTACTGTTAAATTTAACAAATCAGCAACTTTTCTAGCAACAAAATATACAAACATTGGTTTGTTTACTTGTCCCCTAAATGGCTCTGGTGTAAGGTAAGGGCTATCAGTTTCTAAAACAATGTTTTCTATCCCAACTTCTAACACGCTTTCTACAAGTTGCCTGTTATTTTTAAAAGTTATAATACCTCCAACACCTATTTTATATCCCATTTTAACAAATTCTTTTGCCATTTCTTTAGAACCACCATAACAATGAATTACGCCTTTAATTTTAGGGTGGGCTTTTAACATATCAAAAGTTTTTTGCATTGCATCTCTTGTGTGAATACAGACAGGTAAGTTGTATTTTTCAGCAATTAGTAATTGTTTTTCAAATAGTTCAATTTGTTCTTGTTCTTCATCTTTGCCATAATAAAAATCTAGACCGATTTCGCCAATACCACAAGCGGATGGTGCTAGTTTTTCTATAACATCAATATCTGTTTGTGAGATTTTTTTTGCATATTCTGGGTGAATTCCTATAATTGCGTGTACACTTGAGTTAATTTTTGTGTTCTGCACCATTTGTTCGCTACTACTTGCGTCAACGCCAATTAAAAACATATCTCCGCCATTATTATTAAACCATTCATCAATAAGTTCTTGTTGAGTTTGCGTGTACATTTCGTCTAGCACATGGCAATGAGAATCTGTAAGTTTTTGTGTGCTATATTTTTTAAAATTTTCAAAGTCTTGTATTGCTTTTATAACTTGCTCTTTCATTTTTAACCTCTCTTTATTGGTTATATAATAGCAGAAAGAATATAAAAAAGCAATAAATAATTTAGTCGCATTAAAAATAAACAAAAACCCCCTACAAGTATACATCTTGTAGGGTATATCATCAAGTAAGACAAAGATACCACAATTGGTTTTGCCTTACAGTTTAGTATATGAATACAAGTTTTAATATGTGAGTATTTTTTTGTAAAAAAGAAGCAAAATAAATTTAAGGTATAATATGCAAAACGAAATTAAGCTATCTAAAAAAATATTAAAAGTATTAAATAATTGTGAAGATATAAAGTGTAGAGTAATAAATGTTGCAGGTTTGCTTGCAAACATTATTTTTGCGCAAGACATAACAGAGTATGTGATAATTAACGAACATATTATAAAACCTTTGCAAGAAGCAATTAATATAGAAAAAGGAAATGTTTTAAGTTATATATCTCAAAACATTATAAATGGTAGAGAAGTTTTAATTAAGCAAAATGTAGAAGATGTTGCAGAAGAAATTTTAAAAGGTAAAGTTGCCCTTGTTGTGGAGGGACAAGATAAAATTTTACTAATTGATGCAGCAAATTTTGTTTTTAGGTCTGTTACAGAACCACCAACAAGTTCTGTTATGCAAGGGCCTAGAGAAGGCTTTACAGAATCCATTAAAAACAATTTAAATTTGTTACGCAGAAGATTAAGCACTCCGGATTTTATTAACATTAATTTAAAAATTGGTAGAAAAACAAAAACTGCAGTGTCTTTATTATATATAGATAAAGTGGCAGATAAAAAAATTGTAGACCAAGTATATAAAAAATTAAAAAGTATAGATATTGATGGTGTATTAGATAGCAATTATATTGCACAGTTTTTACATCTTTATCCAAATTCAATATTCAAACAAGTAGGCGCAAGTGAAAAGCCAGATATAGTTGTTTCTAAAATGCTAGAAGGTAGGGTTGCAATAGTTGTTGATGGTTCACCTCTTGTACTAACTTTACCATTTGTTATATTTGAAAATTTTCAAAGTAGTGAAGATTATTATACAAATCATCACCACGCAACATTTGTTAGATGGATTAGGCTTATAGGCGTAATGTTTTCTATACTGCTTCCGGGTGTGTTTGTTGCAATTCAATTATATCACTACAGCATAATACCATTAAATTTTATGGTAACAATTGCAAATACAACGCAAGGTATACCATTTACACCAGTTATTGAAATGCTGTTTATTGTTTTATTGTTTGAACTTTTAAACGAAGCAAGTCTTAGAATGCCAAAATATTTCGGTATGGCAATGAGTATAGTTGGTGCTTTAATTTTGGGCGAAACAGCGGTTAGTGCTGGGCTTATTAGTCCGCCAACAGTTATGATTGTGGCCCTATCAAGTTTAACATCTTTTGCCATTGCGGATTTGTATAACCAAATATCATTAATGCGGTTAGCGTTTATTTTAATGGGCGCAGTGTTTGGTTTGTTTGGAATTATGCTTGGCCTTGTGTGGCTTATAAGTTATATGTCAAGTTTAGATAGTTACGGAACACCTTTTTTAGCACCTATGGCACCTTTTGTTAAAAGAGATATGCAAGATTTTTTGCATGTAGCATCTAGATTGGATATGAAAAAGAATCCGGCAAGCATACCAAATAACAACAAGTTCAGATTAAAAGGCTACAATTACGGTGGATTTGTGAATTTTAATTTTAAAAATTTGTTTAAAAATAAAATTATTAAAAACAATATCAAGTATCATACAAAAGAAGTTGGACGAAAAAGCAAAAATGTTGTGATAAATACAAATTATAACTTTATAAGAGATTAAAAGGAGGAGTAATGTATAGAACAATAACAACAAATCAAATGTGTTCAATGATATTTATTTTGTTTTTGGGCAATAAGTTGCTTATTTTGCCAAGTATGTTGTATTATATGGCAAAAAATGATGCTATTTTGTTTATACTTGCTAATTGTATATTTAACTTATTGTTAATAGGCCTGTTTATATATGCAAACAATAAAAGTGAAAAAACAAATATTTACACAAGAGCAGAAGTTGTTTTTGGTAAATTTTTAACTAAGTTTTTGTGCGTAATCTTTGTGGGTTATTTTTTATTAAAAATACACCTAGTTTTGTGCGAAACAGAGAATTTTTTGTTTACAACTATATATACAGTTTATGGCTCTGAATGGTTTATTTTACCTATAATAATTATTGCAATGTATACAGTTTGTAAAGGTATGAAAAACATTGCAAGAACTAATGAAGTATTTAGTCTTATCGTGTTTATTTGTATTTTTGCTTCTATTTTAATATCTTTACAAAATATAAAATTAGATGGACTGCTTCCTTTGGGCATCGCAGAACCTGGCCAGTGGGGTGAAATGTTTTTAAAAACTGGTATGTGGTTTGGTAATTATTTTCCGTTATTCTTTTTAGTTGGCCAAGTTAAAGTAGAAAAAGGTTATGGCAAAAAAATAATGCTTTCTGGTATAATTTCTTCTGTTGTTACTTTGGTGTTATTTGGTGTTTTTTATAGCATCTTTGGAACAAGTTCTACTGTGCATTATTACGCTATATCAGACATTGTGTCTTTTGCACCAGCACTTTCTAGTTTAACTAAATTAGATTGGTTTACCGTTATGTTTTACGGGTTTGCAATTGTAATGCAGTTAATTTTATATCTATACATTATTGTTAGACTTTTAGAGCATATTTTTGAAAAGAGATTTTCTTTTTGGGCGTACTTTATATTTTGTGCTGTTTTAATTGGCGCATATACAATTTTTGCTTTTGGAATAGATTCTGTTATAAGCTTTTATTCTAACATTATGGGTATACCATCATTTGTATTAAATATATTGGTACCAATTTGCGTTATTGTTTTATACACAGTTAAGGTAAAAAATGTGGATAACTTGCATCAAAAAAATTTATTAAAAACAAAGGGGAGCAAAGTTTATGATTAATATGTGGAAAAAAAATAAGTTTATTGTTTTTATTATTATCATTGTTATTTTTTTGTTTCCCAGTGCAATTTCCCGCGTGAGCGATTATAATGCCCGCTTAATATGTTTAGGAATTGGAATTGATTTACAAGATGGTGAATACACATTTAGCGTACAATCTCTTGTGCCGGAGCAAACAAGTTCTTTTAAAAAGAATTTAAAAACACATACAGCAAAAGGAGATACAATACAACAAAGTGTGCAAAAATTATCTACACACATGGGCAAAGATATTGGGCTTGCCCATTGCGCTTTTGTTGTTGTAAATCAAAATGTTTTAGATGGTGAACTTATTAACATTTTAGATTTTTTTATTCGTAAATATAAAATAAGTTACAATAGCGTTGTTGTTGCAACAGAGAAAAAAGCTCAAGAAGTTCTTTCTCTTAGTTGCGAATTAAATAACAGTCAAGGGTTCGGGCTTGGTAATTTGTTAGAGTATAATAACAAAAAATTGTTTTCTCGTTCGCCAAACATAGAAAATATTTATTCTTCTATTTTGGGTGGATCGCCATATTATGCGATAGACATAATAAATACAAGCGATAAAAGCGAAGATGGTGTAGAGGCAAAAGAAACAGGTTCTAGTAGCGGTGGCGAGGGCGGAGAATCTTCTGGCGGGGCTGGTTCATCTAGTGGTGGAGATGAAGAAAATAAAGATACTACACTTGTTAATAATGGCGATGTGTTTTTAATGCAAAAAGCACAAAAACTTGTTAAAGTTAATATAGATGAAAATAAAGGGGTAAGATATATTAACCCCACAAACAGCGACTTTAATATTACAGTAAACAATTTTTCTGATAATGTATTTAAAGATGCTTCTATAGATTTATTTTCTCAAAAAAAAGTTCAATTTAATAAATACTATTTTAAAGATAATGTTCCTACTGTAGAAATGAATATTGTGCAGTATTTTTGTATTATAAATGTAAATCAAAAGGAATATAAAGAAAAAACATATAGCATCAGCGAAAACAATTTTTCGCAAGAACTTGCTAATGCTTGTAAGATAGAAATTGAAAAACTTATTCATAAAGGGGTGGCAATGTTAAAGCAATATAATTGTGATGTATCGCACGTGTATAACTCTTTTTATAAATATGAGTATAAAAACTTTATGAATTTTATTGATGGCTTAGACGATAAAGAAGCGTATTTTAAATATATAAACTTTGAGCCAAAGATAGAAGTTAAATTCTATAGCGATTAAATATTGCAAATTCTTTTTTAAAAAGTGTTATGTTAACATAGGATTGACAGTAAGATGTTAATCCTATTTTTAATTGATAAAAAAGATAGGTTCATCCTTACTGGAGAACCTATTTTTTTTGTTTAAAAGGAGGGAAAGTTATGGCAAATAAAAAAGAAAAGACTGTCTATGTTGGTGGTCAAGTTCCAGTTAGTATTCATGCTTTTCTGTTGGAACTTGCACTTAAAGATGACAAGTCATTAAGTGCGGTAATTAGAACTGCTCTTTGCGAGTATGTGGCGAATTTGCAAAAAAAATAATTAAGGAGGATGATAAGTGAACTTACAAGAAAAAAGAAGAGAAGTTGGACTTGAACAAGCTGACTTGGCAAAAAGAGTAGGAACCAATGCTCCAATGATGAGTAATTTTGAAAACCACAAATGCATTCCAGTTCCACTAATGTTAAAAGCAATCTGCAGAGAACTAAATTATGAAACCACAGACATCTACAAACCAGAAGAGATTTATATTTCTAAACATAAAAGAAAAGGTGTTTTAGATGAAAAGAGTTGCTACAGATTAACTGTTGACTTGCCAAACAAAGCAAGAATGTTGTTCAGTTCTGCAAATCTCAAAAAATATGGTTATAAAAACCTAAAAGACTTCATGTGGCATTGCTACAAATGGTTAGAGAGAAAACAATCTAACAAAAAAGAAAAAGCCACCGAGCAAGACAGATGCCCAGTGACTCACGAGAATGATATATTAGAAAACATATCTCACCAGTAAGTATATATCATTCTCCCCAAAAACACAAGTAAAACAAGGAGAATAAATATGGATTTAAGAAAATTTTTATTAGAAAGCGGAGTTTATCCAAACCTTAAAGGTTATAACTTCTTAATTGATGCAGTTAAATTGGTTAAAGAAAATCCAGATATAAAATTAACAAAGCATCTATACCCAACAATAGCACAATTACATAACACAACAGCATCTAAAGTTGAAAGAGCAATAAGACATATTCTTACAACTAGAATTAAAAATTCAAATTATAAAAAAATTGGCATAGAAACAACACCAACAAATGGTGAATTTATATGGTTCTTTGCAGTTATAGGAGGAAAGAAGAATGGATAATTACATGAAAGACTTTTATGAAGCTCAAATTAAAACAAGCGAAACAAAAATTAAACTTATGGAAACAGGATTAAAAACCTTAATTTCCAGACTAAATGATGTTGATGTTGATGAATTAGGTTGTTATGTGAATGCAATAAACAGTGAAAAAGCATTGCTCAAAACTTCAAAAAAGAACCTAGAAGAGTATATTTCTGGTGTTGCCAAGAAAAAGCAAGAGGCAAGAATCAAACTAGGAATTGCAGGGGTGACTCATGAGTAAAACATTTACTTATTCAAGACAATGTGGCCCAAGTAGTTATTCAGAATATACAGATGAAGAATTTTGTGATGAAGAAGACTTTGAATATGAAGTTAGTGCAGAAGAAATTAGAGATGCTTTAACAGACTTAATATTTGATGACTACTTTGCAAAGGTTCCAGGTCTTAAGAAAAATAAAGATGCAGTAGCAGAAACCAAAAAAGCAATCAGAAACTTGATTTGGGATAATGACTTTGAAGATGATTTGTCAGATGCTTATGAAGATGAATTAAAAGATTATTTTGAAGAAGACGCTTTTAATTCATGGGATGATTAGTGAGGTGGAACATGAAAGAATTAACAGTATTTCAAAAAATGACTACATCTACTTCAGAATTGATAAAAACAGTTAACACTGAAATAGGATTTAAGTGTTGCACACCATTTGCAGTTAGAGCTCTAGATGCATTAAATGAATTAGGAATTAAGACTGAATCTGAAGCTAAAAAAGCAGCAAATGTCTTCTTGGATAACTTACAAACATTGTTTCAAGGTGGCATCACTTCAGAAGATTATGATAAATTAGACCTTGTTAAAAGAGGTAAGGTTATAACAGTTTCTGCTAGAGTTCAAGCACTTATAAGAGCATTTAGAAGAAAAGGTTATATGTTAATAGACACTATAATTCCAGTCCCAGAAGGTGATGATGTCTTTTTTGAAGAAAACTATAAAGACGGTGTTGGTATTATTTATCTAGTAAAAGATAAAAGAATTAACACAGATAGAGAAATAACTGCAGAAAGACTTGTTTCAAACTATTTCAACAAGTTCATCTGCAGACTAGAATTAAGAGAAGTTAGCACTGGTAGAACCATAATGACAGTATCTGAAATGTCGAACCAAGAAGTTATGTTTGCTCAAGCATCTTCAGATAATGGAATATTTCTTTCAGAATGGAAGGAAGTGACAGACAAAAATGGAAATGTTTTATATAAAGACAATGCAAAAACTCAACCAAAGAAATACAAGGTTATTTATGATGGAACCAAAGGCACAGAAGTTAAATATAACACTGATGCAATGTGGGTTAAATGGACTTCAGAAATGGTTAAAAAGACTGTAATGAGAAGAGCATTGAAAAATATCAAGGAAACAATTCCAGAACTTACATCTACTATTATGGCATTTGATACCGAGTTTATTCCAAATGAACCTACAGACAATAATGACAACAATGTTATTGAAGTTGATGGTGTAAACAATTTTGACATCAATCTTAACAACTTAACTGATGAACAGCTTCAAGATGTGCAAGATTGTTATGAAATCTATTGCCAAAATCCAGAAAATGCAAAACTAGATGCTGAAAGATGTAAAAAATTATATGAAGATGGTGTTCCTATCAATCAGATTGTAAATGAAAATTATGCAGAACTTGTAAACTTATCAAAATCAAAAAATTTATATCCTTTGATTGAAAATATTATCAAGGGGGTTCCTTATGAAAAAGATAAAGGTTAAGCAAGGAACCAGAGCTTGGGAAAACGCAAAGGAAACAAGAATTGGAAGTAGTGAAGTGTTTGACATAGTTAGATATTATGCAACTGATACAGAACTTCAAAACTGTGGACTTGATGCTAAAAAATTCAAAGAAGAACTTCCTTTTGTGACAACATGGTCTTTGTATCACAAATTATTAAGTGATGGTCTATATCAAAAAGCAATATTAGACCCAGCACTTGGTGAATATGGACTTGCTATGGAATCTTATGGACTTAAGTTGTTGCAAGAAAATCGAAACAACAAACTTAAAAAAGGTCAAGTTTATATCTCTGACAAACTTATAGCATCTTTAGATATAAGTGGAATTAGTGAAGAAATAGATGTAAGAGAATTTGACTATGGAAATGGCAGAATTAGAGCTGGTCAAAAGTTTGTTTGTGAACAAAAGACAATATCTCCATATAAAGATACATTGCCACTGAAATATATAATTCAAGCACAATACCAAATAACAATGTCAAGACACAATTTCTTCATGTTGCAATTGATGATGTTGGAAAATGACACAGAGTTTGAAAGGGGAAAAATTGTTGCTTTAGAAAGAACGAACAAGAAGAAATTTCTTGAATATGTAAAAGACAAAGTGAAAGTTCAGTATGTGTATTTTAATCACAATGAGGCACTTTCACAACTAATCAAGGTTTGCTTGGATAGATTCTTCAAAGATGTTGAAGACAGAAAGGAACCAATGCCGTTCATTCAAGTAGACAAGGTTAGCAATATTCTTATTTCTATCAGACAAAATTCATTCTATAATCCAGACTTAACAAAAGAGTTTGATTTGACTGAATATGCAGATGCTAAAAAGCAATGTGATGAAGCAGATAAAAATAAGAAAGCAGTAATGCAAAAAATCATTGAATTTGCAATGCAAAATAATTGTAGTAGATTTGTTAGTCAAAGTGGTCATTCTGCAATGTTTTCTACAGATGGAAAATTCTTATTAAAACAACCAAAGGAGAAACCACATGATTAAATTAAGACCTTATCAAGATAAGGCAGTCACATTTGCAGTTGATAATCTATTTAATGTCAAAAATTCACTTATAGTTGCTGGAACTGGTGCAGGGAAGACAATTATGCTATCAGAAGCAATAAGAAGATTTACAACTGCTTATAAGTCAAAATTTGATAGATTTCCACACACTTTAGTTTTAGTTCATAGAAATGAAATCCATAATCAAAATTTAAACAAATTTAAAATGGTTGCTCCAGATATTCCAACAAGTGAAATTGTCGCATCTAGGAAAAGCATTCATGGTTTAGTTCATTTTGGAATGGTTCAAACAGTTATGAACATTATAGAGAATTTGCCAGCATTTGACTTAATTGTTGTTGATGAAGCTCATCACAGTGTGGCTAGTTCTTATCTAAATATTATAAATAAAAATAAAGACAAACAAGAAACCGAAGATGGAACTTATATTTTGGGTGTTAGTGCAACACCAAATCGTGGAGACAAAGTTCCTTTAGTTGAATTGTTTGATAACTACTACCAGATAACAACTAAATTTCTTATAGATAGTCATTATCTGGTAAGACCTAAATTCATAGATTTAACACCAAAGTTTGGTCAAGAGTTTGGTCATATTTCCAAAAATATAGATTGGGAATCTGCAGAGTCTTTTGATTTTATTAACAAGTTAGTTGATGACTATTTAGCAAATAAAGAACATGGAAAATCAATAATATTTGCGCCAAATCATAAAATTTGTCAATTGATAAAAAATGCACTAGAAAGCAAAGGTAGAACACCTGCTTATCTAGGAAACAATATTTCAGATGATGAAAGAAGTTATGAAATAGAGAAATTTGAAACAGGTAATGCAGAAGAACTTATCAATGTTGATATTGCAACAGAAGGATATGACTATCCAGAATTAAGAAATGTTGTTGATTTTGATACTAATGGAAATGAAACACAATGGATTCAAAAAGTTGGTAGAGGTTTAAGAATTGCTCAAGGCAAAATTGGATGCACTGTTCTTGACTTTGGTGGAAACTTGCAATTATATCCAGATGTTGAAGTAGAAGTCAACTTGGAAGGTGAATTCAAAGCAACTAAAGGTTCCAAGTTAAAGAAAGAAGATTTCTTTATAAGAAAGAGTGAAAAACCAAAAGAAGAAGTTGTATATGTTGAAAAACAAGAGTTTACACCATACTCACAACCAATTGGATGGGAATCACTCAATGATGAAGAAGTTGGAATTGTTTATTCATTAAGTGGCAGTAATAGAGATGCTATTGTTGTTAAAACTGGTGATAAATTTACATTATTTACTGGAGACAAAACAAAAATTGTCAAGACATTAACAGGCACATTTAATGAGTGTATCACTAAAGGTGATGAATATGTAAAGGAGACCAGTTCTGAAGTTTGGCAAGAAGAAAGACTTATTAGTAAAATGCAAATAAAGAAACTTTCTCCCAAGTATCCAACAATGACTTTAACATGGCATTCTGCAAACTGCATTATATGTTGGGAATGTTGGAGAAAGGTGGTGCTATATGAAATTCAGAGCTAAAAATCTAAATGCCAAAAAACTATTAAATGGCAACACAGAGTTTTCTATGGAAGTAGAAGACAAACAAAATAGACTTATAAGTCAATTAAATGCCCAAAAACAACTACTAAACTCTGACCTTGAAGTTAGTATTGATAAATGGAGAAATAAGCGTAGTGGTCGTCATAACAGACTATTCTGGGATATGTGTGGATATTTATCAGACCATATCAATGACCCAACAATAACTCAAATGGCCATTTATAGAGACCTTATCAGAGAGTATGGTGTTTCTACTATTTATCCAGTTGAAGATGAACTATTGGATTTGGTGATTAGAGACTGGGAAAATAGGGGTGATGGTTGGTTAACTCAAAAACAAAGAAAGAGCAGATTGGATGGAAATAGAACCAATGTCAAATTCTGGTTTGGAAGTTCTATTTATGACTCAAAGCAGTTCTGGAAGATTGTTGAAGGATTGAAAATGGCATGTAGAGACAATGGTCTTAACATAACACATTATGACCGACAAATGCAACTTTGCATTAAAGAAATGGAAGAAAAAGAGAAACTTGAAAAGGAGAAAGCACATGGGAATAATTAGAGATAGTTTTGTAATGTTTAAAAATTGGTCTGAAGCTATTGAAGCACTTCCAGAAGAATATCAATTGGAAACTTACAAAGCATTGTCAAAATATGGTCTTACTGGTGAGATGCCAGAAGGTATATCTCCAGTGACAAAAGCAATACTTATAAGTTTCTCTAAAGGTATGGAAAACAACATTGCTAGATACAATGCAAGTGTTGAAAATGGCAAGAAAGGTGGAAGACCCAGAAAGGAACAACCTAGTGAAGAGATTGAACAACCTAGTTGTGAAAATGAAAACCTAGAAAAACCTAGCAAAACCCAAGAAAACCTAACCGAACCAAACCAAAACCTTAATGTTAATGTAAATGTTAATGATAGTGTTAATGTTAATGAGAATGATAATGAGTTTAAGTTAGTTAAAGAAATAAAAAAAATAAATTGTTTTGAAAGTTATGATATCACGCACGCCTGCGCGAGAGTTCCAGAAAAATCACAAGAAGAGAGATGGCCTTATTTGTGTTATTACAAAGAATTCTTTGACTGGCAATTTGGTGACACAATCTGGAGACAGTTAGGACTTGAAATTATTGACACAATGGTTGAAGCAAAACTGCAAGCATGCACTGAAGAAGGATTGAAGTTTAACCAGAAAAGATACCATCTCATTGATATATGCCAAATGTTTGCAAAGGTTGACTGTGACCATTTTAGAAGTATTATAACTCAATTGAGATTCAATGAAGAAATTAAAAATAGACCAACATATATTCTTGGATGTCTTGAGAAAGCTTCTTGTGATAAGTTTAACAAAACGACTCAAGAAGAAATGAAGAAGTTCATTGAAGACTTGGAGAAACAACAATGAAATCTAAAAGAAGCAAGGCATGTGATATCCCACAAAAAGTAAAAGATAAAGTTTGGGAAAGAGATGGATACTACTGCATTAAATATGGAAATCCGCAAGCAATGCCTAATGCGCACTATATTTCAAGAGCTCATGGTGGTTTAGGAATAGAAGAAAATATTGTCACACTATGTCAAGAATGTTATGACATTTATGACCACTCACCTAAAAGACCAGAGATGAAAGAATATATTAAAAATTATTTAAAAAATAAATACCCAGATTGGGATGAAAAAAATTTAGTTTATAGGAGAACAAACAATCTGTAATTTAAGGAGTGAGTATGTGCGTTGTAAGTGAAAAACTAGAACAACTATATTTAAACAATGCGCCAAGATTGGTTGGTTGGTATATCAAAAGACATAAGAATGCCAGCATATACTTTGACACCTTTGAAGATATGAAACAAGAACTTTTACTTTCTGTATGGACAAGACTTCCACTGTATGATGAAACAATAAGCAAGTTCTCCACTTTTGTTATAGTTGTTTGTGAAAGCGAAATTTCTCACAAAATAAGTTTCTTCAACAGAGATAAAAGAAAAGGGTTTTTAAATCTGACAAGTCTAAATCATGAACTTGCTGAAAACTTTACATTGCTAGATATCATTGGAAAAGATGAAGACCCTTGTGATGCTATTTGCAGAAAAGAAAAGATGGAGAACATCAAGAAAATGTTGAATCCATTTGCTTATGCATACTACATAGATGGTTATAAAATAAAAGAGATTGCTACATATCTAGGCAAAACAGAAGGCGCAATAAGGTCATCAATTAGAAAGAATCTAATTAAAGTGAAAAAGAAGATGGAAGAGGAGAAATATAAATATGAATCAGATAAGCTTCTTTGATGGCAAAAACCAGTTTAAAATAACCAACAAGATTAGACTTATTGAGTTATTTGCTGGATATGGTTCACAATATTTTGCCTTGAAATATCTTGGAATAAAAGCAGAGAGTTATAGAATTTGTGAATGGGCAGTTAAAAGCATACAAGCATATAAAGATGCTCATTTCCCAGATGATAACACAGACTATTCTGAAGGTCATAGTATTGAATTTGTTATAAACAGACTTTTCAAGTGGGGTATAAGTTCAAACTATAATGAACCAATGACAAAAGACCAAATTAAGAGAATGGGTGAACAGAAGTGCAGACAAGTCTACAACAACATAAAAGCAACTCACAATCTGGTCAATATTCAACAAGCAAAATCTATAGATTTGAATATTGTTAATAAAAACGAGTTTACATATATCTTAACTTATTCTTTTCCTTGCCAAGACTTATCAAAAGCAGGTCTTGGAAAAGGGATGGAAAAAGGCAGTGGAACTCGTTCTGGAATGCTTTGGGAAGTTGAAAGAATTCTTGAAGAATGCTCGGAAGGGGGGGCATTACCACAGGTGTTGTTAATGGAGAATGTTCCAGATATTATAGGAACTAACAATATCAAACACTTTGCTAGTTGGTTGGCAAAATTAGAAAGTTTTGGTTATCACTGTTATTGGAAGGTTTTGAATGGCAGAGATTATAGCATACCACAAAACAGAGAAAGATGCTTTATGATTAGCATTCTTGGTGACTATCTGTATGAATGGCCACAAACACTTCCACTTGAACACAAATTGAGAGATTTACTTGAAGATGAAGTGGATGAAAAATACTATTTAAGTGACAAGATGTTGGCATATTGCACAGATATGACCAATAGAAATGGTTTTATTCGTGGAGAAAGGTTTAGTCCTATAGATACAGACAAAAAGGATTATGGTTATGCTATAACAACATCCGCTGGTCAAAGACCTACAGATAACTTCATTATTATAAAAGGCAAGGAATGTCCTATTGTTAAAGATAATGAGAATTACATTCAATGGAAACAGGATGGACTGCTTGATAGTGACTGCAGAGCTTGGAGAGATGATAAAGTTAGTGGAACACTAACAACTTCAGATAAACAAAAGGTTTTGGAGAAACAAAAAGATGTTTCGATTGTTCAATATCCAAGAGGTGTTAACAAGGGTGGTGAATTAAAAACAGACTTATGTCCTACAATCACAACCAGCAGTTTTCAAACAAATACCTTTATAAAAGAAAACCTAAAAACTAAATTATGCAATGATTTGATTGCAAGTGGAAAGGTTAAGGAAAATGATGTTATCAGACACAGTTATTCCAATAGTAGAATGAAAGAGTGGGAAACTAGGGGTTGTGAAACCAACAACATGTCTCCAACACTTGACACCAGATGTGATTGTCTTGGTGTTGTAAATAACTGTAGAATTCGTAAATTGACACCTAAAGAGTGTTTTAGACTCATGGGTGTAAAAGATGAAGACTTTGAAAGAATTGCCAAAAATCAAAGTAATGCAAGTCTTTATCACCTTGCTGGAGACTCCATTATTGTGGATGTTCTCATGGCAATATTTAAACAAATAGTTTAATTGGAGAAATTATGAAGAAGTTCAAATCAGACTGTGGTTATATAGTTTATGAGACCACACCAAAAGAATGTATAGAAATAACAAATGGTTTTGGGATTTGTGATATGTGTGCAAAAACAGACAAAGTCATCTACTTGGTTCCAGTATTAAATCATGCATTTTGCCAGAAGTGTTATAACGATTGGAATCAAAGAGCTGTCTTCTATAAAGAAGATTTATGGTTTGAAAAACTATATGTTGATACTTGGGAACACAATGCATTAAGAAAAGGTATTAACATAGTGGAGATTTAATATGAAACAAAAACTAATAAAGTTATGGCAATGGATAAAGAAAGAAATCCTTAATAAACAGATGCTATTATGGTTTATTATTGCAGAAATTATATTTTGGTTGCCTTGTATTGTTGGAGCAATACTTGGAATATGTGTAAATGCTTGGTTTTGGACTATATGCACAGTTTACATAGGATTTTGGGTTGCTCCACTTACACCAGCTATTCCGCTGCAACTAGGTTTAACCTATGGGTTAAAGAAACTTGCAGACTTAATCAAAAAGAAGAAAAAAGGAGAAAATGATGAGAGAATTCATTAAAAGTATTTTTGAAACACCAGTCAACCTATGGACTATTGGCCAAGAATTGTTTGTCTGGTTTGTGTGCATTGTTGCATTTCTGCTTATAATTGGCATAATATGGTTGGCAGTTGTCATCCATGACAAAATCAAATATAGAAAATGCTCATTATCATATCATATAGTCAAACATGACTGCAATATGGATTGTGAAAATTGTAAGTGGAACAAAAAGAATAGAAAGAAAAAGGAGACAAACAATGAGACATAGACTTGGTGGAATAACTGGGTTTGGAAATTCAGACCCAGAGATATTAGACAATAATAGAAAGATGGAGAAATCTGAATTCTGGGATGAATTCCTAGAAGATGCACTTGAGAACTTCAAGCCCCTTGCAGAATATGGTGGATTTGATTTCCATGTTGCTGATGATAGATTCATGTTTGGAATAGAACCATCTTATCAAGATGATGACATCCAGATTATTCAATTCAACTTCAAAGACAAAAGTTTGTGTTGTATTGAGCAAGGCAGGGCATTTGGGGCTTATGGTTCAGACATAGTTAGCAAATACAGATATTATGGTGACTATGTGAACAAATGCAAGTTTGTCAAATTCATAGACAGATGGTATGATAGAATTATTGATGAAGTTAGGAAGTTAAAAGAGGTGTAGTATGGCACTATATGATGAATTAACAAACCTTTATGACCAGGACCTACACAATATTGACCAAGATGCTCCCAATATGAAAGTCTTCAACTTTCTTAATAGAAATAAAGAAAGTATTGAGAATATCGAAAAGGAATATCTGGATTGCATCAAGGAAGTAGACAAGCGCACGAAACTTAAATTATCTCAAGAGCAAGCTAAGGTCTTGGAGAATGTCTTCAACTGGGCATTAAACCTATTAGAAGAAGAGACAAAGAAAAACTACATTATTTTCCAAAATGTAGATGGTGTGTTTGAGAAGTTTGACTTTGAAAAAGAGTCTAAAAAGATAGAAGAACTATTTGATTTCTTTAGAGAAAGCATAGAGATTGAGAAGGAGTCAAAAACACATAAAAACTAAAAACTTTTGACTTTTGACTACAAAAATAAAATTTTTGCGTAATAATGTATATGTGTGATTAAACAGGTTAGCAAGATGCTAACTTGTTTTTTATTAAGGAGAAGACTATGGGCAGAGGGAATATTGACAATTTAATAGTGCCAAGCTCGGAAGAAGCTCGGAAGAATGGTTCCAAAGGTGGAAAAGCAAGTGGAGATTCCAGAAGAAACAAAAGAAAGTTGCAAGATGCACTTCAAAAACTGCTCAAGGGCGAGTATGTGATTGGTGATGGCGAAAACACTGAAACACTTGTGGGTTATGAAGCTGTTGCTAAAAGCATGATTAAACAAGCGTGTAGTGGTAATGTAAAAGCAGCAACTTTTATCAGAGACACAATTGGTGAGAAACCAGTAGATGTGCTTGATTTGGAAAACAAAGACAACACAGTCACTGGAATTAAAATCAGTTTTGTTAATAAATCAAATCCCAATAAGGGAAAAGAAAAAGACCCTAAAATAGTTGGAGACTACACACCACCAAGCAATACAGAGGGATAATAAATGGAATTAGAGATTGAAGTTCCAGAAGTATATGAACCATCTTTTAATGACTTAAATGATGAATGGTGTAAAAAGAACTTCTGGTATTCACCAAGAACTTCATGGAAATCTTCTGGTCTAGGAAGAATAATTCTTCTCTACTATAATCTATTCCCAAACTATGATGTCTGTATTGGTGTTGATAGTTTGTCAAATGCTGGTGAAGGTGTTTTGAGTGAGTTTCAAGCATTCATTGAGAGTGAAGGACTAAATGATAACCAAGACTGGGTTATAAGTCCTAAATGCATATATAAGAAAGGCAGAAGAAACCAAGTCAGAGTTTATCCAGTGCAGACAACTAAAAGAACAGATGTCAACACTACAAAGTCAAAGAAACTTATAAGACCAATAAGTTTGTTCATTATGGATGAAGTGCAGAAACTTCATAATAAAGAAATCTTGCTTAACTGTTTATCAACTTTCTTGAGACAGATGAAAGCGGGACACAGTAAGGTTATTCTTGCTGGAAACCCTGACAGGTCTGCAATGTGGTTTACAGAGTTCTATAAGGCAAAACTTAATGACCCAGAATGGACTGTGTTGAGTCCTACATACATGGATATCATTGAGTGGATTCCACAAGCACTTAAACATGAGATTGAAGACCTTAAAAAGAATGACCCTATTTCCTACAAACAAATCTATCTAGGAGATTTGGATGCTGCAGGATGGGAAGTGGTGTTCCACTCATTTATTGAGAGATACCACTATATAGACAGAAGAGCTTTAATGGAACTTGACAAAAAGAAAGGATTTGGCGCATTGATTGATATGATATTGATTGGTGTGGATGATGCAGAAAGTCAGGATGCCATTGCAGCATCTTCAATAACAGTTCACAAGGATGGTTCAATGAGAGTTCAAGAGAGCTTCTACCTATCTTGTAAAGAACAACCAGTAAAACCAGCACTAACACAAAGATGTGAAATGATTATTAAATACCTAGATTACATAAATGCTCATTTCAATACAGAACACAAATTGCCAATACTTATAACATTTGACTGTGCATCTGGTATGTATAGACAAATGAAAGTTATGGCATCTACAGACAAGAACTACATGAGATGGAGAAATGTTCGCTTATTTCCTTATACAGACAAAGGTGATAAAGAAGACCAACTTGATGAAGTTAATGCTGCATTTGCTAATGGAATTCTAACAATAGTCAATGTTGACCATTACAGTCCACAATATTCAAATGCAAAACTGGTAGAACAAACAAAAGCATTGAGACTTCTGGAGAATAAGAAGATTGACCCTACCATACCAAATGACTGCACAGATGCATTGCAATATGCAGTGATGACTGTATTGAGAAATCCTTACAGTTTAACATTCCCACAAAGAAGAGCAAGGTATGAACAGGACAAGTCTATTGATGTGATTATTGATAGGATAATCAAAGAAGACAAACATGATTTAATAGTAAAAGGAGAATTGTATGGAAAAAAATAGTGATTTAATGTCTGGAAAGGGTGAGAAAGGTGAATGGAAAACAATCAATGGAACCCATGTTTATGTTGCAGATGGTCAGAGTGTTGAAGATGCAATGAACAAGCAATTTAGAAAAAATACTGAAAATAATAAAAGTTCAAATAAAGATATTCAATCAATGACAAGAGTAGAACTTGCAAAAGAGTTATATCAAGCATACTTAAAGACAGGTTCAACTCCTATTGGAAGTGATAAACCATTAACAGAACAACAATATATAAAAAGATATTTAAATGGCGTTGGTGCTTCTAATGGTTTTAGTAAACAAGCATTGCAAGACTTGGTTCAAAAAGCAAGAAATGGTAAGTATGGTGGCAGTGATATAAGTAAACAACAA
>CAVFEO010000007.1:0-21296 GCA_963621425.1 bacterium
CAATAGTTTTTTTTAATTATATTGATAAATATCTCTTATTTAATAATTATTTATATATAAATATACACCCTCCCACGCGTTTTAAGCACATTTTTTACATGGACAGGCAAAAAGCGACAAATTTTGCATACATATACCTTGAAAGGTAGGTGCAAAACTTTGATACTTGAAAATTTTATTACTTTTATGAACAAAATAATGCTTTTTAGCGGATATATAAACAGAGCAAGTGGATTCCCAAAACCGCTAACACAAGAAGAAGAAAAAAAACTGTTTTTAGCATTTAAAAATGGCGACAAAACCGCAAAAGATAAATTAATAAACCACAATTTACGCCTTGTTGCTCACATTGTAAAAAAATATAATGGTAGCGGTGAAGCAGAAGATATGATAAGCGCTGGTGCAATTGGTTTAATAAAGGCAATAAACACTTATAAGCCGGATAAAAACACCCTACTATCAACTTATGCTGCACGGTGCATAGAAAACGAAATTTTAATGCTACTGCGTTCTAACAAAAAACACACACAAAATTTATCACTGGCAGATTGCCTTGGTTGCGACAAAGATGGCAACGAGATTGTGCTTGAAGACATACTTTATTATGATGATGAAAATATAAAAAAACTGGAAGATAATGCACGCAATGCAAAACTGTATGAGTGTTTAAAAAAAGCACTCACACAGCGTGAGTACGATATAATTGTTATGCGTTATGGCTTATTTAATACAAAACCTTTAACACAAATGCAAATAGCGCAAAAACTAGGAATTTCGCGTTCTTACATATCTAGAATTGAAACAAAAGCAATAAGTGAAATGCAAAAATACAAAGCCGAACTTATGTGATTAAAACACTTCGTTAATACGAGCGCCACCCAAGCAAACATCACCTAAATAAAGCACCGCATATTGACCAGGGGTAACCGCTTTTTGCTTTTGCTTGTAAGTTATTTTTGTTGTGCCATCACTATTTACAACAACATGAACATCTTGCTCTTTTTGCCTATATCTAAACTTACAAGTGCAATCAAATTCATCTGCTGGTTTACCAGAAATAAAGTTGAATTTATCTGTTTTGCAATATGATGAATATAAAACATCATCATCGCCTTGATGAACATATAAAATATTGTTTTTCACATCTTTTTTAACAACAAACCAGCGCTCCCCATTACCGCCAGCAACGCCGCCAATATTAAGCCCTTTACGCTGGCCAATTGTGTAATAAAAAACGCCCTCGTGTTCACCAACAACATTACCATTCATATCACAAATTTTGCCCGGTTTTGCAGGCAAATATGTTTTTAAAAACTCTCTAAATTTACGCTCTCCAATAAAGCAAATTCCCGTACTATCTTTTTTTGTTGCAGTAACTAGATTTGCCTTTTTTGCCACCTCTCGCAAATCTGGCTTTAGCATATCTCCAACAGGGAAAATAACCTTAGAAAGTTGTTTTTGATTTAATTGATTTAAAAAGTAAGTTTGGTCCTTATTTTCGTCTTTAGCCTTTAGTAGATAAAATACTCCATCTTTCTCTTCAACCCTTGCGTAATGACCTGTTGCAATTTTATCTGCGCCCATTGCAAGAGCATAATCTAAAAATGGTCCAAACTTTATTTCCCTATTGCATAAAACATCTGGATTAGGGGTTCTTCCCGCCTTGTATTCTTCTAAAAAGAAAGCGAAAACCTTATCCATATAATCTTGCGAAAAATTTACGCTATAATACGGAATACCAATAGTTTCGCATACACGCTTAACATCTGTATAATCTTGTTCTGAAGTGCAATAGCCACCTTCCTCTTCTTCCCAATTATGCATAAAAAGCCCGACTACATTGTAGCCTTGCTCTTTTAATAAAAGTGCACTAACAGAACTATCTACGCCGCCGCTCATACCAACAACAATTGTTTTGTTTTCCATAACTTATCTGCCTCTAATTTTATTTGCAATAACCTCATCGTAATCTTTTTGGGAAAGAGTTGCGGGATATTTAAAGTTTCTAAAAATAAGCGAAATACTATCATTAAACCAAACTAATAGCCCAAAAACATAAAAAGTAATAACTGGCGCAGTAAAATAATATTCTACTGCAGATGCTGCAACCCAACCATATTGAAAAAATGCAAATTCGTACACCAAAAACGCAAGCAACGAGCATATCGCTGTAACAAGAGTGTAATATCCCCTGCCATATTTTCCTATATATATGTTATGAGCACCAAATACCCCTAAAAAAGCAAAAAGCAACCAGAATTTCTTTTTACTAACATCTTCTGGCATAGTTGTAACATAAAGCACATTTTGCTTGTGTTTTGCTTTAATTTCTTGTTTTGCCCTTTGATTTGATAAGTGCTGAATTAAACTATATTTTAGTCCACAACTAGCACACACTTCTGCTTCAAGCAATGTTTTATACCCACATCTTGGACATTTTTTCTTTCTTATTCTTTCCATTAACTTATACCTAATTACTTAATTTCCACGATGTTGCTTCAATGGATTGACTATCCACAGCAACGACATCAAAATTTAAAACAATTATTTTTTCATACCACGAGCCATCTACAATATTATTGTTAAAGTAAATAACAATATCCGCATTAGAAAAATATTCTTGTCCCTCGCAGATTTTCATATTATCATATGGCGTACTTGAAGCACAAAAAGTAAATTCGTTTTTAAACTTTTCCCATTTGTTCATTGCGTAACAACTAGATGATAACACATTTGCTAGTTTTTTGCAATAGTCTTCATTTTTAATTCTTTCGCCATTATTACCAATATCAAAAACTTCTCCGGTAATGATAAGCTTTGCATAAACACCATTTTCTATAGGATAAGAATTCCCATTTTCATCTTCTGGTGTGTAATCCGTTTTGCGTGTACAAGATGATAGTTTTAAACCCAATTTTAGTCTTTCTTTTTGCCCTATTTTTAATTTTGTAAACTCAACACTTGTTACCCCGCCAGTAACTTCTGTGCCAGAATTTGACAAACTAATTTCAAAAGTGCCCAAATTATTGCGCAAAAATTCTTTATGCCTATCTATTAAAAAGGCGGTAAGCACGCCAACACCAACAATTACAACAACAAGAAAAAACACTAGGACATATTTTTTGCCCGTAGACATTTTTCCTCTCATTGCTAAATCGTTATAATGCATCATTTGTTTGTACCTTTTTTATGTTTTTATTTAGTAATATTCACTCCACTCGCCATAAGAATGACAAGAAATATTTTACAACTTGCTTACTTTAGCCATATACATAATTAAATCAACAAGTTTGCACGCATATCCCCACTCGTTATCGTACCAAGCGAAAAGTTTATAGTATGTGCTATCAAGGGCAATTCCTGCACGAGCATCAAAAATACAAGTGTTTGAGTTGCCTGTAAAATCGCTAGAAACTAAAAGCTCATCGCAATATTCCACAATCCCTTTCATATCACCCTTGCTTGCCTTATACATTTCACGGCAAATATCTTCATAAGTAGTTGGTTTTTTAAGTTCTACATCAAGAATTACAAGGCTAACATTTACAGTGGGAACTCTTATGCTACAACCAGTTAATTTGCCTTTTAAGTGTGGCAAAACTTCACCAACAGCCTTGGCAGCACCTGTTGATGATGGAATAATATTTTGAGCCCCAGCCCTACCACCACGCCAATCTTTTTTGCTGGCACTATCTACAATTGCTTGTGTTGCCGTATAAGAGTGAACAGTTGTCATAAGCCCTTTTTCCACCCCAAACGCTCTATCTATAACTTTTACAAGTGGCGCAAGGCAATTTGTTGTACAACTAGCGTTAGAAACAATATTATAACTATCATTATATTGCTCGTTGTTTACGCCCATAACAAAAGTTGGCACGCCGTCTTTAGCAGGTGCAGAAATAACAACCTTTTTAGCCCCTTGCTTTAAGTGAACTTCTGCATCTTCTTTTTTTGTAAACTTGCCAGTACACTCTGCAACAAAGTCTACACCCAATTTACCCCATGGAATATCTGCAGCGTTTAAAAAACTTGTGAACACAATTTTAGTTCCGTTTACAATTAAATAATCGCCTTTAGATTCCACTTCTCCACTAAATGTTCCGTGAACTGTATCATATTTGAACATATATGCTGCATATTCTGGCGTAATAAATGGGTCGTTAATAGCAACAATGCTTGCGTTCTTATTTTGTATTGCATACCTTAAAATTAACCTACCAATTCTACCAAATCCGTTTATACCTATTTTAACATTTTTCATAAATTGCTAATTTCCTTTTTTTGTTGTCTTTTTTGTATTTGATTGTTTTTTCGCTGCACTATCTTTTTTACTTACAGAAGTAGTTTTTTTAGTTGTTTTTGTTGTCTTTTTTGTTGATTTTGAACTGCTTGTGGTTGAACTTTTTTGTTTTGTAGTTGCAACTTTTTTTGCTTTAGGTTTAGTATTTAAAGTCTGTTCACTTACAGCATTTTGAGATTCATCTATCGCAGTCGCTTGTGCTTCTTTGGTTGGAATGACAGAAGTGTCAACATCTTGCTCTGTTGAACTAGATGAAAAATCTGCTTGTTGATTATTTTTAATTGCTAAAACATCTTCTTTTTGAACTGCATTTTCTTCTTTATTTTTTATTAAATTTTTCTTTTCTTTTACAATTTCAAAAATCGGCTTAGCCTCAACACGCTTGGTGTAAGGCCTAAAAAACTGCGTTCTGCTAGAAGCGTCTGCATTTAAAATGGCAACAAAGCCAACAACACCAAAGGCAATAAACGCAAATAAAAACCAACTTGTAGCCCTAAAACTCATACTTACAAGGAACATGCAGGCAAAAGCCCAAATTGCCAAAAACAAACAAGTTCCGCCCATTAAAAAGTTCGCCCAATTATGCACAAAATGGTTTGCCTTTTTTAAGTTATTAGGTGCATCAAAAATAACATCATTAGTGTTTACTAAATAATCTGTTTCTCTTATTGTGCCAGAATTTATTGGAGAGCGCATCATATAATCATACACAACACTATCAAACACAACAAAATTGCGAATATATGGCGATTTTTTAGAACTAGAAAGGTATTCTAATAATTTATTATTGGCATTTTTAAAGAATTTAACCACTCCTTCAAATACGCCTGTATATTCTGCTTTGCACCTTACAAAATGCACCCCATAGTAACTTGCGCCATAAATCATATCAGCAACCAAATCTTCATATTCTAAATATCTTGCATCGCAAACAAAATACCTATCTGCCTTAACTCGTTGCATACAATCAAAAATACACTGATTTTCTGTTAGAAAGTTATCATACAAATAATAATTTACATATGGATAGTCTTTTTGCACACTTTCCACTTCTTGTTTGCTTGTATATCGCAATTGAGAAATGTAAGCAAATTCAACATCAAAACCTTGCTCTTTAGCCATTTTTTTGATGCCGTTAAAGGCTATTTGATTTGCTTTTAAATACTTTTCAAAATTACAAACCATAATATAAAGTTTCATTGCTTTCTCCTATTTTTTTGTTTTTGAGATTCACTCCACTCGCCATAAATTGCTCGGTCGGAATGACAATTTTACAGGGACAAGTTATGCACAGAAGTTGTGCATAACTCACCTGTTTTTAAGCATTATATACATCATCTGGCAAGTTGCCTGTTATTGTTCCGCCAGTAATGTTATTTGTTGCCGAACTAGATTTCCACACTCCACCACCATTTTGTCCTGCAGAGTTACCTGTAATTGTGCCGGCAGACATATTGAATGTACCATAGTTCGCAACGCCACCGCCATAAGTATCTGCCCAGTTATTTCTTATAACACCACCACTCATTGTAAATACCCCAGAAGTACTTATTCCTCCACCACATCTCGCCATGTTAGCGTATGCTGTTTGAGTTGCATGTTCTGTAGCGTTAGGATTACCGATGCAACCTCCATACATTGTAATGTTAGCATTACTCATTATTCCTCCGCCATATCTCGCCGCAGTATTTGCTGTACTAGCATTTGTACCACCAATTATTGCCTCTGTATAAAGAGACAATGGCGCAGAACCACTTCCTGCTACACCGCCGCCATCATTACTTTGCGCCGTGTTACCATAAATGTTACACGCAATAAAATGAGATGCCGAACCAATTCTAATACCACCGCCATACGAACTTGAAGTATTGTTGTATATATTAACTCCGATTAATGTAAGAGGGCTTGTATTATTGTCTGTATAAATAGCGCCACCCTCACCGGAAGTTACTCTATTGTTATAGAAATTTGTACCGCCATAAATAATTGTATCTTTGTTACCTGCACCAAGTTTTAAACCTGCGCCATTAGCAGTACTTGCATTACCAAAAATATTACAAGCAGAAATTTGAATACCATTACCACTAATAATACCCGCAGCAGAGTTAGAGATGTTATTTGTATTGTTACTTATTGTTACATTATGTAAGCCCATTGAACAATTAGCAAGATTTGTAATACCTGCACCGCCGTAGCCACTAGCACCAGTAATTTTCATGTTGTTATCTATAATTGTTGCTGAGCCTTTATTATATTCTGATACTATTACATTTTTTATTTTAAATGTGAATTGTGTACCATCTGCAAGGCAACCAAAGTTAAAGTTTACATAATATGTTGCAGAGCTTGTACATGTGTATTCTATGAACATTCTAGATGCTGTGCCAATTTTTGTGCCAGTTGTTGCAAATGTAGAATTTACACCTCCACCTCCAGCTTCTATATTCTTAGCTGTTCCACCCGGTGTTGCATTTATTAATTGCATTTTCATCCCATAATACAAGTAGTCATATAGATTATTGCCATAAACAATTAAATCTCTTCCCATTATTTCATAATCTGCGCTTATTAAATACGTTTTACCCGCAGTTAAACTAACTGACTTATACCAATGTTCCCAATCTCCTGCGCCCAAACACGCAAGTGAAGATTCGTTCTTTGTGCTATCATATGAAACTGTAAATCTATTAGCATAAATTCCTGCCCAACCATTAGAAGTTGTTAAATCGCTTGTGTTTAAAACTTCCGTTCCGCGAATACCTGTTATGTAAGTTTCTGCATTATAAACTACACTATCCACAGTCTTTGACATTGATGTAACTGCACCTGAACGAGTTTGCCTGTTATTATTTATGTTACAACCTTGAATTTCTACATAACCACCTTCGTTATAAATTGCAGAGCCAAAAGTACCTTCGTTATCAGATATTGTGCAGTTTATAATTTTTGCAGTTGCTCCATAATTTACATAAACACCCGTACCCGCAAGAGTACTATTTTGGTTACTAGCAATTGTACAACCAGTTGCTGTTACCATAGAATTAGCCACTGCAATTAAGCCATTATTAACATTATCATGTATATTGCAGTTAGTAATAGTACAATTATTACCTAATTGAACGCCATAAACATTATTATAAATTTCGCAATTTTCTAGTGTTATTGCATCATTATTAACCGCGTGTCCTTGATAAGCTGAACTACGCCTTGTGGTACCAGACATTACAGTATTGCGTACAACTGAATTTGCGCTGCAACTTTGAATACATGCTCCGCAATTATCTGTAAACCTACAATAATCCATTGTAAGCGTACAACGAACAACTCCACCATAATTTTTTTCAAACACGCAATTTTTAATAGTTGCATTTCCACCATAGAAAGCAGAGCCTCTGCCACCGCCTGAATTATTATATTTAAAATAAACCGCTGTACTTGCATTAAACGCTGTTTTGCTTACATTTATGTTTGCCATTGATGCATGAGATTTTATACAACCACCATCAAAAGCAATTTCGCCTAAAGAAGAATAGTTCCATGCAAGAATTGGGTTTGTATTCTCTGCAGATTCTATTGTAATTGATGCTTGCGGACCAACCCAAATTGCGCCACCGGATTTTGCATAGTTTGCGCACGCTGTTGAATTTGCATATTCCGTTGCCTTGTTAGAACCAATAATTCCGCCAGTGATTAGGCAAGTTGATGTGTTGCCAAGCATAATTGCTCCGCCAAAGCCGTTTGGTGCAGAGTTTGCATTGCTGAATGTATCTCCGCCAATCTGCCCGCCATTAATGGTTAAGCGAGAAGAGTTGCCCATGCATATAGCACCACCACCACCATAATCTGTAGTTGATGTACCAGTTGCAGTTGTGCTGTTGCCATAAATCTTACCACCATTTATTGTAACTTGCGCCCAAGAGTTAGCATATATCGCGCCGCCACCACCACGATTTGTTGGATTTGATGAAACATTTGAAGTGCCACAACTATTACCATAAATTTCTCCGCCGTTTATGGTTACAACACCTTGAGATGGTGCATAAGAATCTACCGAGCCGGTACCACAATTTACATAAATAGCACCACCAAGTGTACCTGCCGTGTTATTATATATATAACCAGCATTAACGGTTAAATCTGCACCATAGTCGTCAGTATAGGAATTATTATTTCCATTATTCCATGCCTCTAAGAAAATTGCTCCACCTACATCATTTGCATGATTGTTATATATTCTAATATTTTCACTATCTAAAATTAGAGGGCCACGAGTATTCCAACCAACACGAATACCTCCGCCATATTGAGCGGTATTTCCACTAATAATAGCACTCTTTAACACAACGCCTGTAACTCCGGCATTTGTATATTGAAAGCTCATTCCACCGCCTTGGTCTGTTGCGCAAACATTATTTGTCGCAACAAAGTTACAATTAAACACAATTTGCCCCGTACGAGTACCATCTACTAGATATATACCACCACCACGACCATGTTGTGATGTGTTACCCGTTGCAGTAATACTCCCAGAGAAAGTACATGCCTTATCGTTAATATAACAAGCACCGCCATAGGAATATGCTATGTTATCTTTCATAACAATATCAGAGATTGCAAGTGTAGAGTTGTTTATTTGCATACCACCGCCTGACCCACTTGTGGTTCGGTTGCCTTCTATTAAGCAATTAGATAATGAACCAACAACATTACCATCACCAAAGAACCCACCGCCATCTGTTGATGCAGTATTATTTTTGATTGTAACATTAGAAATATTTGTATTATTTGAACCCGTTGAAATTCCACCACCATACGCTGCTGAATTTCCGCTAAATTCTCCCCCTGTTATGTAAATGATAGAGTTTGAATAACAATTTATTCCACCACCATAATTGCCAGCTGTATTGTTTATAACTTTGCCACCAGACATATTAAATTGCACACTAGCAGGTATGGTAATACCTGCACCATGTGTTGTAGCAGAATTGTTAGAAATCTCCCCGCCAGATATACTTATCGCTGCACCTGCCGCATCAAAACAAATACCGCCACCTGCGCCGTTTGCAGCAATATTGTTTGACACTTTACCGCCAGACATTATAAGAGAGCCCAAAGCTCCACCAATGCCACCATAGCCTGTAGTACCTTTGTTAGAATCTATTAATGCACCATCTTTAATTTGCAAAACAGATAAATTGTTTCCATTTGCACTGCGGCAATAATACGCTCCACCATAGACTGATTCGTTATGGTGAATATAGCACCCCTCTAAAGTTGTTACGCTTGTTTCTGGTGTACTTGATGTACCTGTGGTTGTATTTTTATAGTGATAAATCGCCCCACCACGAGCAGCATAATTATAACGGATTTCTGGAGCATTTGCAGCCCCTTCACCTTTGTAAATTTTTAATGTACTATTTAAATTACGAATAGCTCCACCTGAAAAACTTATATTTTCTCCACCATAATTGTAAGCGATTATTGGATAAGATGTTTTAGTTGAAAAAATTTCTAAATAAGAACTTGTACCTAATGTTATAGCCCCACCGCCACCAACTCCGCTGTTAGAATTTGATGTTGATGTTGCACAAGCTGTTTTAGATGCATCTCCAAAAACCCCGCCAGAAATATAACCTTTTGCTGAATTAGCTAAATACAAAACTCCGCCCGCATCGCTTGCTTTATTATTTGTAAAAGTCCCGCCTTTGATATTAATTTGTGTATTTGCATTTACACCATAAATAACCCCACCGGCAGCAGTCGCTGTATTGGCATTAAATGTACCACTATTAATAGTTATTTCTGCTGAATCTGTTACCCAAATGGCACCACCACTACCACTAACAGTATTAGACATAAATGAACAATTTTCTATAGTTCCATTGCAACCATTAAAAGCAACAGCTCCGCCATTACCAGTTGCCGTACAAGATTCAAATTTAGCATTAACAATATTTGTTTCATAAGAATTTGAATGTGTGCTATCTATATTAACTATCGCGCCGCCACTACCGTTTGTTGCTTTACAATTAGTAAACACAACATCTGGGCTTGCAGTATTTTCGCCATGAATATCTATATTGCCTTTGTGAACATAAATTGCACCGCCATTTGTTTGTGCAAAGTTAGATATTTGCACATTCCCTTTTATTGACACATTATTATTCTCGGCAATAATTCCACGCAACTTAGTATTGTCACTTGGCGCTGTTAAATTAATATTTTCAAATACCCATGTATTTCCAGTTTTTGAACCAGTTAAGGCAAAACCATTACCAGCACTACTTGATACACTTGATGAAAATGCTAATGTGCAATATTCATTATTTGCTTTTTTAATAGATTTTATTGTAAGTTCCATATTATTGGTAGAACAAACATATCTTTGAGTTAATGTGAAATCTCTAAAGATTGTAATTTCTGCACTTAGGGTATCTAGCGTTTGAGCTTCTGTAAAGGCTTGAGTGAAAGCTGTATCGCCTTGGTAAGCCTTAATGGTATCGCGGTAAGAAAGAGTTGCATCTGCAGAGATAAAGTGAGCGTAAAGAGTTGTTGCAGAAGTGCTTGCAACTACTCTAGCGCCAGATTCATCATATATTTTTGTTCCGCCACCATTTGTTGCGGTATAGTAACCTATAAAAGATACATTTGCCTTGCTTGGCACATTAACCTTTAATGGAAGCGTACCATCTTGCTTGCCGTAAATTGTTTGATAAACATTTGATGCATCTGCAGAATCTACAAGGTTAATTGCACTTTGAGAGCAAACAAGGAAAAGAGAGTTTGCAGTTGCGTTGTTTTTAACTGTAATTGTTGTGCCAGAAATGGTGTAATTTGTGTTTATTGCTAGGCGTTTACCTGCAGAATAAATACGCAAAGAAGATGTGTTGCCTGCAAAGTTAGTTAGTGTTGCTTGTGCATTTTTTGTAAATGTTGTTGTTGATGTTGAGCAGAATGCAGTACGAACAGAGCAAACATTTGTACCAAGACCGGTATTGAAATTATAATCATCTAAAAGAGATGAAGCGCAATTTACCATATCAAAAGTGTCAGCACAAGAAGAATAATCTATGTTCAAATATTCGTATTGATATGTTTGGACTTCTAGCGTTAGGCGCACAAAACGAGATGACCAACCATAAGCAAAATCTGTTTCTGGAAAGTTAAGCAAAATGTTGCCAGCAAGAGATTCTGTACGGCCTGCAACCCACTCTAATTTTTTAGATGCTGTCGTGTTGCCTGTAAAGTATATGTAACCATCTGCACCTTTTGTCCATGTGGTGATACCTTCTTTTACTAAAACATTTTGCGCAACATAATCTAGTGATTGTTGAGATGCTGCGTCTACTGGCGTTGTAAGGGTTTCGTTTTCAAAGCCTTCTATAACTATGCGGAAGCGCAAGTATGAACTGGCTGTTGCAGAGCCAGATATATCGTTAGTTGATTTGCGCGCTGATGTAATGCTTGCTACAAGCGGAACATTAGAACCCGGGGCAATGGTTTCTACGCCAGACAAAGCAAAGGTTGTGTGTTGTTTGGTGTTATCTGTATAATCAATGGCTACGGCTAAGTTGCCAAATTCTATGCCTACAGATTTTTTTATGCTACTTGTTAAAAATGCATAAGTTACACCTACGCTTGCCAATATGAAAAACGCTATAGCCGTGAACACTGCTATCAGCATTATTTTTTTGCTTTTTGTTTTGATTGTTTTTAATTGCCCTACTTTATCTTGCATTTTTACCCCTTACATACACACACACGCATGCGAGCGCGCGTTTTGATAATATATAATTTTAGTATGTACTAATTATAAAAAAAAAGCAAACTTTTACTAAAGTTTGTAAAAAAAGACAAAAATATAATAAAAAGGCAGGGCTTCCCCCGCCTTTTTACACCTTTTATAATTTATCGTTTTCACCAAAGAAACGCTTAATTTCTATCTCTGCATTTTCTACACTATCTGAACCGTGGATAATATTTTCGCCATTTGTAATTGCATAGTCGCCACGGATTGTGCCTGCAGGAGCTTCTAGCCATTTAGTTGGCCCCATCATATTGCGCATACCTTGAACAACATCGTTGCCCTCTACTATCATTGCAAGTACTGGGCCACTTGTCATAAAAGATTCAACTTCTGGGTAGAAAGGTTTATCTGCAATGTGAGCATAGTGTTCCTTAACAATTTCTTTAGATAACTTCATAAGTTTCATGTTAGAAATTATAAAGCCTTTTTTTTCTATTCTGGCTATAATTTCGCCCATTAATTTACGCTTAAGAGCGTTTGGTTTTAACATAATATAAGTTCTTTCCATAAATAATAATTCTCCTTTTTTTGCACTAGACATTTTGCCACAAATGATAAGAAAATGCAAGAAAAATCAACAAAAAATTAAAATTCTGTAATTGATTTGTAAAACGAATCGTAAAAGGTGGTAAACCCGCCATTTTTTACGCCAAAATACACATTTGCATTACCAGCAAGTAACTGGTCAAAATCGCCCGAAATTATTTCTGTTTTTTGCAGAGTAAATATTGTATTCACTTTGTCAAAATCTACATAATATGCGTACCATTTTCCATAGGCACAAATAAATGCTCTAAAATACGCATGGTCTGCAACTGCGTTTTGAACAGGCTGTGGGCACATCGCTAAATTAGCACGAGTGCCAAAACCAAGTGCAAACCCTTCTCTGTTTGAAGATAGTCTTGCAAATGTGTTTATATACCACATTCCTGTAGCATCTTGGTAAACAGTGTAATCATTTACACCTGATGATGAACCATTTTTAATTGTACAAACAACATTAGAAATCATTTGAATTGGAACATTTGCGTGTGAAAAGTTTTGTACAGAGTTAAACGAACGCACGCCATTATATGTTCTAAGCCTTCTAGCACGAGGCTCTAGTGGGTATGTAAGCAAAATTTGAGTGTTATATGTTGCATCACAGTAAGGCCTAATGTTTATAAAGTTAGGCGTATAGGTTGAACTGTATATTAAATTTATTGTTTTTTGCAGTGTATTTTCCGCATTATATAGTTCAAGCGAATCTGTTGAAGAATGCATCATTCCATATGCCAACTGGCTAAAATTTGAATATGTTGCAGGGCAATAATTTACTATAATTGGATAAACATAAACATCCTCATCATTTGTGGTACATATTGTTGTATATGCACCAGAGTGGTCTAAATTTTGCAAACTAACCACTTTATATGCGCAAAAATGCGGAGAGCGTTTTGTTATGTACACATCTGTAGAAACTGGCCAACAATCATAGATAACTTGTGGCATTTCCTTCAAGAAAAGCGCATTGTTTGCAACAACTTTATATGTTAAATTGTGTATATATTTTGCATTACCTTCTTGCGAACCAACTGAAAGCGTTATGTTGTTGTTTGATTGCGTTGTCATAAATGTTGCCTGCCTTTGAATTGATGTTGTTCCCGCTAAAATGTGCTGAGTAAAAGTATCTATTTGTTGCCCATTTATTTGAAGAGAAAAAATAACATCATCATCTTGTGCGATATTAATATCAAAAGTTGCCAAAACTAGCGCTGGAGTTTGATTGTTTGCAACAAAAGGTTCTGGCAATGTAGTTAGCATTGCCGTAGATGAAAAATAACTACGCCACACCCTACATAAACTTTGAGTTGCATAAATCGTATCAAAATCAAGTTCAAAAGGCACATCTTCGCTTGAACTTGCAAGCGCATCTATTGCTTTTAACAAGGTTGTTTGCATATTGGTAAGCGATGTTTGAAGTGCTGAAATGTTTTGTTGGAGAGTTGTTAATTGTGCGGAATTTTGAACAATATCGGTGCTATTCGATGAAACTGCTTGACTAATTGAATTTAGCAAATTTTGTATTGTTGTTGTTTGAGAAGTTATTTGCGATTGCAAATTTTGTGTTAAAGTTTCCGTTTGGGAAGCTATGTCGTTTTGTAATGTGGTTGTTTGGTTTGATAGTGAGCCTTGCAAAGTTGTAGTTTGCTCATCTATTACATCTTGAAGTTCATCTGTTTGGTTTGCAATATCACTTTGCAGGATACTAGTTTGATTGGTAATACTGGTTTGTATTGTGCCAACTTGACTTGAAATGCTAGTTTGCAAAGCACCTGTTTGCTCATCTATTTTGCTATTTAGGGAGTTTGTAAGTGTTTGCGTTTGGGAAGTTAGTGCTGAATTAATGCCATCAAGTTCATCAATTACATTGTTTGCTTGCGCTAAAATATCTGCTTGAATTGTACTTGTCTGGCTTGAAATTGCGTTCGTAAGCAGTGAACTTTGAGCATCTATTATTTCTTCTATTTGTGATATTAGGGAAGTAAAATCTATTTCTGGAGAGTGCGAGTTACTATCGATTAAAGTTAGTATTGAGCGTAGTTTTTCTAGCACAAGTGATAACCTTTCTCTTATTTGTTCATATTCTAGCCATAAATCTTCAGTAGAATTTGTTTTATCAATATTATTCATTATTCTCCTTTTGCAACGCACATAAATATTATATCATAAAGAATTGAAATTTAAGTTTCAAAAGGACAAATTTTGTGCATTTATTTTTAAAAAGCATATTGACATTTATAAGTTTTCTGTTATAATAAAAATGTGGCGTAAAAATAGCAAAAAATGATGCTTTTTGGCATTTTTAGCCGTGAATTTATTATATTTTAGGAGCTTATTTATGAACAATTTACAAAAAATGATTAATAGCTCAAAAAACCAACTACAAAAACAAGAATCTCTTGTTATGAGCAAACTAGCCGAACTTGATAATTATATAGATATTTTGACTAGCAACAATGATAATGTAAAAGCACTAAACCAAGAAGATTTTAGCAATAATGTAAACAAAAACTTAACAATCACAACATCTACCTTATCTAATTTAAAAAATAGTTTAATCAAAGAAAAAAATAGCAATATTTATTCTAAAGATGTAAAGTGCGCTATTACAACAATTGCAAAAATTAAAAACAGCTTGAAAAATGCGCAAATTAAATTAATAAAAGCACAAAATGCGTGCGCAATGCGCGGAGATATTGCAAGCGCAGATAATTTGGCAAAGATTAGTTTAGAACTTAATTATCACAACCATATGTTTGTAAAAAACGCAAGTGCAGATGTTGTAGATTTGAAGCAAATAATTCAAAATTAATTAAAAAAAGAAGTGGCAATCCCACTTCTTTTTTTATACCAACAATTAAGTTCCAACACTTCTTCCTTCATTATCCAAATATGTCGCTGAAGGATCAACCGCTGGAGGAGGATCTGCTATCTCCTCTTCAACTGGAGTCTTAGGAGTTTTTAGAACTTCTGGAGCCGGAGCATCTGATGGAACCCCTTCTTCCTTAACATCCTCAGGTTCAACATCTACTTTTTCAGCAGGAGGCGGTGTCGGTTCTTGTTCTGTAGTACCTTCAACAACAACTTCAACTGGAGGCACTTCAGGTCCTTTATCTTCTGGAGCCGGAGCACCTGCTGGAACCTCTTCTCTTTCTGCAAGCTTTTCTGGAACTTCTAAAAATTCTGGCTCATCACCAAACAAATTACCAAACATTTCTGCAGTTGGAGCAATTTCTTCTTCAAACTTTTTATCTTCTTCTGCTCTTTTTTGCTCTTGCTCTTTAACATATTCTTGATGCGCTAAAGTTTCCGCATTATTCCATTCTTCAAAGGTTTGACCCACAGCATCTTGCTCTGCTTTTGAAAGGTCTTCCAAATTATGAACATCATGCAATTCTCTTGCTCTTTGCTTTTCTTCTACCCTATGCAAAGTATCTTCAGCTTTTTGCGTTCTTTCGTTTACTTGTTCAGCAACTTTGCCTACCACATCTTCAACTTGTTTTTTAATAGCTTCGTCTTCGCGTATTTGTCTTTCTTTTTCTTGCATTGTGTAACGAACATCAACACCAAAAGAAACGCCAGCAAACGCAATAGAAACCGCAACTGCTAGCCAAGCACCACTAACAGCGAACATTATGGCTAGGCCTATTAAAACAGCTGTGCTTGCACGCAAAGCAACTTGCGCTTTATAATTGTTATTTGCTGAAGTTTTATTCTTTTTTGCTTTAGGTTTTTCGCTAGAATCTTCTTCTTTTTCTTGCTCTTTTTTAGGAGGCACAGTTACTTCTGGTTTAGGCTCTTCATCTTTCTTGCCCTTTTCTTTTTCTTTTTCCTTTTCTTCGCCAGGAATGTCTGCTCCTGAAGTTCTAGATTTATCTTCATAAAAATTCGCTCTACTTTCAAGCGATTTTTCAGTTTCTATGCCTTGTTCCCATTCTGGATAATCAGCATCTATTACTAACAATTGCTGATTTATTGTATCCAATGCTTTTAGCATTGCTGATTCATTTCTCTCAACAAGAACGCCATCTTTTTCTGCTTGAGCACGCAATTCATCTTTACGGCTTTCAGGTAAATCTTCAAAATCGACAGTAACTTCTCTAGTTACTTTTATCTGTTTTTCTTCTGTACCTTCTACCTTTTCTCCGTAAACAGATAAAATGTACTCATCTCTTAACTGATCTATTTTTTCTTCCTGTTGTTCATAGGTTAAGCTTTTATCTTCCCTAACAGCTTTAATAGATTTTTCATATGCTTCATATTGGCTCTTAAATTCTGTTTTAGACTTTTCTACTAAATCAAATTTTTCGCCACCCGTGATATCTTCTATAAACAAAGATTCAACGCGCTGAACTTTGTGCTGGTAGCCATAGTTATCTTTAACTTGCTCATCAACAGTTTTACAATTTCTTTCGTAAATTGCATAGGCACTTTGTAAATTTTTTATATAAAGTTGAACATCTTCTTCAGGCATTTTAGGCCCAATATTTTCATATGTAACAAGACCAGTAGCTTCATCTCTATGAACAATAGTTTTTCCGTTAACTAGTTCTTTTAATTTATCAATAGCTTCAAGGGCTCTTTCTAAAAGGTCCTTATTTTCTTCACTAATTTCTGTTCCATCAGGGTTAAATTTTGGTAAATCGTATTTATAAACTTTTACTTTTGGCCCAAATTCTTCTTTTTCAGCATTTTCAATTATTGTAGAAGTTTTGTTTTTATCAAAGTTTTCAATCTCTTGTTTCGCGGCTTGTAAATAACTTTCTGCATAATTCAGTTGAGATTGCCTATATTCTTGTGTTGTTGGGACAATTAGTTTATCTGTTTTTGCTTTTTCTAGCAAATTCGCTTTTTCTTCTTCGGTTAATTTTTCAAAAGACTTAGAATCTTTACCAAAGTCTGTGTTTTTGTATAAATATTCAAGCTGTTCTTCTTCTGTTCTGCAAGACATTTCATAAGTAGTATACGCGTCACGCAAACCATCAATAAAGAACTTAACTTCTTCTTTAGCGTATTTAACATCAATGCTATTGTTTAAGTCGTTAGCAAAATCTTTAACAGCATCTAAAATCGCCTTATTTTCTGGGCTTATAGGCGTACCATCTGGATTTAAAAGTTGAAATTCTTTTGGCTTATCAAGCATTGTTGCGCGTGCTAAATATCCAGCAAACACTTGGCCTAACTTAACGCCTTCTTTAGAGCAGAACAAACCGCTAGTATAAGGGAAAACAGAATTGTCAATTAAATTTGCAAACCCTTCTCTGTCTCTTATAAGTTGAACTTCCTCATCTGTTAAAGTGGCAATTCTTTGTGCTGCAAGTATTGCATTATCAGACAAATTTGCACGCGTTGCAATATCTTTTAATTTTTCTATTCCGCTTTCGCCATAAATGGCTGAAATATTCATAGCATAATACAAAAATTCAGTTTCTGTAATAGGTATTTGCTTATTTAGTCTATTTGTAATTTGCTGAGTTGTTAATGTTGTAAATCCATTTTTTTGTTCTTTGGCAAAAACATAGTTTACAGCAAAATCTCTCTTCCAATTTATAATTGCTTTTTCTGCATTTTCAGGTTCTTTGCATGCTTGAATTTCTTTATGCTGTGCTTCAACTCTTGTAAAAGCATCTTCTAAAATTTTTGCTAAAGGATATTTATTAGTCGCATCATAATTTTTTATGTAATTATCAATTAAACCAACAATTTCTTGAAAGCACATTTTTTGCAAATATTCTTCTGTGCTTGTAGAATTTCTGTAAGCATCTAGCATCAATGCTGAACGGTCTGATGCTATTTGGCTAATTGTTGCCTTTAATTGCTCATCTGTTAATGGCGAACGCCCCATAAGTCTAACAACAGATACAATAATTTCTTTCGAATGAGGGTTGTTTTTTCTAACAAAATTTTTTCCAACTTCTTCAGCAGTTTTTTGAACTTCTTGTAACTCTACAGTTTCTCTTGGCATATTAAAAATTGCATTAGACACAATATTTGCAGTTTGGTCATCTAACCCTTTTTCTTTAATATCTTCAAGAACAGAAGAAAATGCAGAATCTAAATTAGCACAAAAAGAAGCATACAACTCTTCCATTTTGGCATCTGCTATTGTTGAACCCGCCTTAATATCTCCACGCAAAGCATAATCATTTAAGTCTTTTTGCATTACATACTTAGTTTCTACAGCACATTTATAGCAAGCGTACTTCAATTTATATTCCAAACTATCTTTTTGCAAAGCGCTTGTTTTAACTTGCTTGTTTAGCACTGACGGATTAAATGCAGTTTCGTAAAAAACAATATCCCCAAAAATATTGTTTTGCCCCGCCTGAGTATATGCTTTTTTAACAAAAGATTTTAATAAACTTAAGTCTTCTCTTTGCGTTTGAGTTAAACTTTTGGTATCCCCAAATATTTGACTTGTAAGTTTTTTAACCTCTTCATCCCTTAATTTTACAAGTTGGGAATAACGATTTTTGTTATCATTCCAATACTCTTCTCTTGATGCTTCATCTAAAACTATTTCAGCCATAGCGTCCTCCAAACCTGTGTAGTTTAATAGAATATACTTTATTAATAAAATGTACCATAAAAACAACCCCATTGTCTAGCAATGAGGCTTTGTTTTAAAATAAAATTATTTTTTACCTTTTTTTAATGCTTGAATTTCATCTCTTAATTCTATTGCTTTTTCAAAATCCAAGTTCTTAACTGCAAGGTCAAGTAAAGATTGTAAGTAATCCAATTCGTTTGCTTTAGCTTCTTTAGAAATTTTCTTTTTATTGTTTTTAGCTCCAGGAAATGTTATTTGCAACGCACTACCAACTTTACGAACAACAGTTTTTGGAGTGATATTATTTGCTTTATTGTAAGCAATTTGTGCCTCCCTACGCCTATTTGTTTCTTCTATGGCTTTTTTCATACTATCCGTCATATTATCGGCGTACATTATTACTCTACCATTTGCATTTCTTGCGCTTCTACCAATTGTTTGAATAAGAGCTCCATAACTACGCAAAAAGCCTTCTTTATCGGCATCTAGTATTATAACAAGGCTAACTTCTGGCAAGTCTAACCCCTCTCTTAAAAGGTTAATTCCCACAATAACATCATATTTACCAGAGCGTAAATTATCAATTATTTCAATTCGCTCTAGCGTTTTTATCTCACTATGCATATAGCAAGATTTTACACCAAAATCTGTTAAATAATTATTAAGTTCTTCAGCCATTTTTTTAGTAAGAGTTGTTATAAGCACCCTTTCGCCTTTTTGAGTAACTTGACGAATTTCACTTAATACATCATCTATTTGGTTGTGTGTTGGCTTTACCTGAATTACTGGGTCTAACAAACCAGTAGGTCTAATTATTTGCTCTACTATTTCATTGTTTGCATAATTCACTTCAAATTCCTGCGGAGTTGCAGAAACAAACAACATTTGCCCCGTTCTAGCTAAAAATTCATCAAAATTTAAAGGTCTATTGTCAAATGCTGATGGTAACCTAAAACCATAATCAACAAGCGTAGTTTTTCTCGCTCTATCGCCAGCATACATTGCCCTAATTTGAGGCAATGTCATATGGCTTTCATCTATAAAAATTAACGCATCTTTAGGGAAATAATCTAACAAAGTATAAGGAGGCTCTCCGGGTTTTCTACCATCAAAGTATCTACTATAGTTTTCAATACCGCTACAATAGCCCACTTCCCCTATCATTTCCATATCATAATTAACTCTTTCACGAATTCTTTGAGCCTCTAAAAACTTACCATTTTCTAAAAACTTTTTTTCTTGAATTTCTGCATCGTGTAAAATATTCTTTATTGCAAGTTTAGACTTTTCTTCACTCACAGCATAGTGAGTTGACGGAAAAATTGCTAAGTGCGAAAGTTTAGTGCTAACTTTGTTCGTTACAGATTCTAATTTATAAATACCTTCTATTTCATCATCAAAAAACTCAATTCGGTAACTAGCCATACTATCACTAGGAAAAACCTCTAAAACATCACCTTTAAGCCTAAAATTACCACGATTTAAATCAATATCACTTCTTTGATATTGTATTTGAACAAGTTTTTTTACAACATCTTTAATACTTTTTTTATCACCAACTCTCAATGAAATGTGCATATTATAATATTCTTCCGGTGCACCAAGACCATAAATGCAACTAACAGAAGCAACAACTATTACATCTCTACGCTCTAAAAGAGAACTTGTTGCACTGTGTCTTAATCTATCAATTTCTTCATTTAGGCTCATATCTTTTTCTATGTAGGTATCTGTTGAAGGAATATACGCTTCTGGTTGATAGTAGTCGTAATAACTAACAAAATATTCAACTCTGTTTTCTGGAAAAAGCTCTTTAAATTCGTTACACAATTGCCCTGCAAGTGTTTTATTATGTGCTATTACAAGCGTTGGCCTGTTAAGGTTCTTAATTACATTTGCCATAGTAAAAGTTTTACCGCTACCGGTAACACCTAAAAGAACTTGTGCCTTAACACCATTTTCAAAATTTTCTGTTAACTTTTTTATTGCCTGAGGCTGATCACCACTAGGCTTTTTGTCCGTTATTAGTTTAAAATCCATATGTCCTCTAATTTTAATTTTTTTCATATTATTAAAATAATAAGTAAAATTTATTG
>CAVFEO010000008.1:0-21194 GCA_963621425.1 bacterium
GTATTAATATTGGCCTGTTTGGCATAATAAATGTAAAGGAAAAAATATGAAGATTAGAAAAGTTTATTTATCTATAATTACACTACTTTTAATTTGCGCTTTCACCATGGTTGCAAGCGCTTGTTCTTGTGGCGAAAAGTATAAGGAGATTAAAGTTTTTGTAAACGGTGAAGCGGTAACCCAAAACACTTACACATTAAATATTCCTGCCGATGCTGGCTTTACAACAAGCGATAACATTAAAGTTATTGGCGTGCTTGCCGATGGAACAGAAGAGGCTCTTGATGTTAGCAAAAATGACTATGAAGTATCTGTTTCGCCTGAATTGCCAAATCCTTTAACCTCTGGCAAATATAATATTGCAGTTACATATAAAGAAACAACTGTAAATATTACGCTTAATGTTAGAAATAGTGATGATACTATAACCGTTTCTACCGATTTAAACAAAACTTATGATGGAACGGCTGTTATTGACCCTAACGGCGTAACAAAAAGCGGACTTACATTTGATATGCTTGATATAACTTGGTATAGCGCACAAGATATGCAAACAGCACTAGATAGTAAACCTGTTAATGCTGGCGATTATGTTTGTGTTATAAAAACGCCTTCTAATAATAGGTACACTGGCACAACAAAAGAAATTGCCTTTACCATTGCAAAAGCAGATGTAGCGCCGGCTACCGCACACCACTCTTTTGATGGCATTTATGATAAAGACCAAACACTAGCAGATTTTGTTCTTGATGAAAAATATACTTGGGTAAATCCAACTTTAATACCAACCTGTGATGTAACATCTTATACTGCTCTATACAACGAAGATGCACCTAGTGGCAACTATTTAGACCACCCTGTACAAATTCAAATTAATCTAGAACAAGCAACAATTTTGGCGGCTGATTTTGAATTAAACTACAGTGTTATTGAAGGCGATAAACTTGCTGTAATTAACTTACCAGCAAGTTATGCTTGGGCTGGCGATTTTGCTCTATACAATCCAGAAGAATACATTTTTGATACTAACATTATAGATAGTGGTGCACCTGTAAACTTTAGAGCAACTTATACCCTTTTAGACCCAATAAACTACAAATTAGACGAAGATGTTGATGTTTTAATTACTGTTAAAAAGAAACTTGCTATTCCAACCTTGCAAAAGGAAGGCAACATTGATAAAAAAGCACTTTATACTGGTGAACTAGTAAATGCACCTATAACAGTTTTAAATTCATCACTTATTGACAGCTCTGGCGATAGAGCAATAGAAGTTGGTTCCCACACAGCAACATATAGCATTAAAGATACATCTAAATGCGTGTGGGCAGATAGAACTATTGATGATGTTTTAGTTGCTTGGGAAATAATTAACGCCCCACTTACACTTGTTGCAAAAACAACTGGAAGCTATGCACCAAACGCTTTAACAACTGAATATGATGGCAACTATTACGCATCATTTGAAGGAAATCCATTATTTGTTGATTCTTCTTCTACAACACTACCTTTTGAATTGGTAGATTCTAATAATAATATTATTGAATATGATAGTGAAAAATTTGAGTTCGCTGTTGTTACAAATACTATTTATAACCCAATTAATAAAGGTTTGATTTTGTTTGCAGATGACACCTTAGAAACAACTACTGTAGATGTTGGCACTGCTTATGTTTGCGTAACATATACAATGCAAAACGAAAGTTACACATTAAATGGTTCGTGTGATGTTATATACCAAGTTACAATAACTCCACAAGCATTAAAAATAGAAACAGCGCCAACACTAAACACACAAAATTATGGCGACCCTAGCCCTACAGTTAGCACACTTGCCTTAAATGTAGATAATGCAAAAGTGTTTATTAACCTTGCTCAAACAGAAGACGCAACAGAACTTGCTAGAACATACATAACTGGTGCGTGGTCTATTACTGACCAAGAAAGCAAATATGTATATAATGAAGATGTTATTAATATTCTATTTACACCTAACACCCCATCAGCTAATTATAGCGCAAATGTATCTTCTACCCTAGTTTTAAGTTTTGTTATTTCTGATACAATTACTGCAAGCCTTTATAACCAAGATAAAAATACAACAGTATCTATACCTAAAGTTGAAGGCAATAATGATGCATTCTATTATGAAACCAATGACTTTTTGAGCACTTATTTTGTAAAGTTTGATGTGCCTAATGGTTGTGCGTATACTTATGACATATATTGCGAAGCGTTTGATATAAGTTACACTCAAAACAATTATTATAAGAGCACTCAAATTCAATTAAACAAAATGAGAACAATATATGCTGACACCACTTATGTTGTTACTTTGCATGTAACAGAAGGCCCTATTGCACCACTTACAAAAACAGTAACAATAAAAATAATGCAAGATGTTTGCACAATTAATATTAATGGCGAAGAGTGGGACGGAACTTCAAAGGTTAAATGTAATGATGTAATTGAAGTTTTATATGAAGCCAACGATTTATTTGACACTGTTAAAGTGGGCAACACAGATAATTCTAGTTACACAATTGCAATTTCTGATAACGAACTTTCTGTTCTTGTATTGTTTATTGATGATGAAAACCACCAAGTGTTTAATTATTCTTTAAACACCGAATTTACTTCTCCTTTTGAATCTATTACAATAAACGGCAGAGATTTTTATATTATAGGAAACATGCAAACCTTTGTTTATGATTTGGTTGAAAGTGAAGAAATGTTAAACATAACTTTTAATGATGCGTTTAACGATTCTACTGATTATCAAATATCATACACTTTAAGTGATGGCGTACAAACAACACTTCCTATTGGTGTGTATAGCATATCAAACCTATCATTTACAGAAGATAGTATTTCGCTAACAATATTTACAGATTACACTGAACGCACTGTTTTAACACTAATTATTAACTTGAAACAGTTTACAAGAATAACCAGCATATCATACACTACCGCTACAGAAGACATGCCTACTGTAAGCACAGATTATACAGAAGTTGTAAGCTTGCGTGATTTGCTTACTAATATAGAAGTGCAAACAGAAGTTGGTTATGTTGCTAAAATTTATGATTATGGCACAGAAAATTTAGCCGTATTTGGCATTTATAATGCACCACAAATGAATTACACCGTTAAGGTATATTCAACAAGCGATTTAACAACCGCAGTTGAAACAAGAACTATATCTGTTGCTTTTGATATAGATTTAGTTATCACCCCTTCTGATAACACATTTATAACAAATATTAACACTAAAAATGGTTTAACAACAGTTATAAAATATGATAGTGATTATTGTATGTTAAACTTTAGCAGTTTATTTGAAAAAGCAAACTTGTATTCTTTAGATTTTTACACAAACGAAAACTATAATGTTTTGCAAAATGATAGAAGAATAACAATTACTAATGGAACTGAGGCCACTTATTATATTAGAATAAAATATGATGGTGCAAACAATATTTACCTAAATTTACCACTTAAAGTATACTTAACAACTGAAAATAATTTAGAAGATATATTTACTAGCACAGATATTTACATATCTTCTAATATTGAAAATAATATTTTAATGCCAGACTTTAGTGCAATTATGCTAAGATTATCAACAACAAGCATTCCGGAAGTTGTTGTTCCTGCAAGTGTTAGAATGAATGTTTTTGCAAGTGCTTTATATGATACGATTTTACCTTCTTACTTAATAGATTCAACAAAATACCAAATTGAATCTGTAAGTTATGGCAGTGATTCTTTGCTTCAAATAAGTGTTAGACATATTTCAAGCAACAGTATATTCAACTTATTTGCTCACATTACAGTTAGTGGTTATATAAATGAATATACAACCTTTAATGCTCAAATTAAAGATGCTAACGGCGGTGTTATTCCTGGTGCAGCCACAATTGATAACGGCAACAAAACTGTTAATATAACAGGTTTGCAAAATGGCTACACAATCAAGTTTGTAGCAACAAACACAAATGCTATATTAAAACTATACAAAGCATCAAGCCCAAATGTTTTAACTTATGGCGTTGGCGGAATGCAATTTAAGTATGCAGGTGATGCAACTTATAGATTAGTTGTTATACCAACATCTGGCAGTGAAGTTGAATACACTTTAACAACAGAAGGAACTTTTGTTGACCTTGTTAACATTAAACTTTACTATAAAGGATTTGTTTTTGAAACATATAGAGTGTATAGCAATGAATTTAATAGTTTAACAACCGATAACATTTTAACCTTTACAGAACCTACTGAAATTAATCAACCATATTCTATAACAATAGATTCTAATGAAGTACCTTTTAATGGTGCGGAAGAAGATTTTTATAGCAAAGTTGGAACAGTTAATGTTAATGTTACAACAAGTTCAGAATGGGCACCTGTTTGTGATGCAGAAGGCAACCTTGTAACTGGCGAGCAAACTTATACTTTAATTCCTGCAAGCGGAACTACCCCAGCACATATTATATTCTACTTTAAATATGTAAATGAAAATAACCCTTCTGATATTTACATTGTCCCTTGCTATTTCTATTTTGCAGAATAAGGTTATACAAAAAAAAGAGTGAATTAAATCACTCTTTTTTTTATTAGTTACTTAATATCTTCTATTGTAACCATTTCTGCTTCTTTTTTAGCTTGATGTTTGCCATATAGGTATAAGCCAGTAAAGATAATTGCAGGAATTGCTACGCAAACAGCAGTACCAACAAGTGTAGATGGTTGATAATGTGATTGAATATCTACTTTATCTAGATTTGACATTACAGCATCATAAATACTTTGGGTAACAGAGCTGCCTGACCCATTTGCAATTTCAGCTTGAACATACTCCCATCCTAATTGAATTTGAGCATCAGTCATCCCATCAAAGCTACCGCCGCCTTGCACTACGCCATCTTTAATAGCCTTAAGAGTAAGTTCATCTTTAACATCACCAGCAAACTTAAAGTTGCCTGCAACACCAGCTATAGCAGTTGCACCAACTGCTGTAATTTTACCTGCAGCATTTTTGAAAAAATCATATAATTTTGCCATTTTTTGAATATTCTCCTTAACATCTTTTATTGAGGAACAAGCACCCTCTCGTTCTCGTTCTGCGATAATTATATCACAAAAGCGTGAATATGTCAATACCTTATTTTTAAGTGATACACTTGTATCTTTTAGATACACTCGACTCCGCCTACGCTACGCTCGGTATGACATAACAAAAAAGGCCTTTCAGCCTTTTTTTGTTATGCTCTTTTAATTACAATATTTATTGTTACTGCTTGGTTTGTTTTGTTATCTGTTATTTTAACTTGAACAGTATCGTGCGTGATAATGCTACTTGTTAAACTATTAGTGTTTATTAAGTAATTGTTTTGGTAAACAACTCCGCTATTATTAGTTAACACTTCAACCTTAAACCAAGGGTCATCTTTATTAAACCAATCATTTTTTGGCTCTATTGTAGTTCCATCAAATGAATCAGAAGATTTTTTAATATATACAAAGCAAGAATTTATGTTTTGTGCAGATTTAAATAAATTTGTAATATCAATTGCATTATTATTTGCAAAAGCAGTAACTGTAGTGTTTGCATTTACACCGCTAACATATTCTAAAGACCTATCTGCCTTTAATGTACCTATTATTAATTTAATTCTGTACATTACTAAATTATTATGCTTAATTACAAGTTCTTTTTCTAGGTTGTTAGTGCCTAAAGTTTGCATATCTGCATATGTATAGGTAAATTCATCCAAGTCATCTTCAAATTTATATACTAATGCATCAAACAAAGTATTGCCTTCTTGGTATAAGTTATTAAATCTATCATACATAGGTATTTTACTTGCTATGTTTTGTGCATATAATGTTGAATTTACATAAGCAGTATCTATAATGTAACTTTCTTGTACATAAAAACTCTTTAGCAAATATAAATCTAAGTAGCAGTTGTATGTATTTTCTTCAGCATCTTGCAATACAACCTTAACTTGGCAACGAACATCTTTAAATACATTGCCGGCTGTAATAATTGAATTATTACTTATACTATAAGGATAGTTTGCCTCATCTGGGTTTGTTACACTTACAATTGTAGGGTTCGATGTTTTTAAGCAACCATTTTCATCCATTAATTTTAAGTGAACTTTAGTTAAATCTAAACTTTCGCCGGCATACAAAGAATAAACATCTTCTATAATATTTAGTTGATATATTCTCTCTTCTACATTTAAAGAAATAATTATTTCTACAGATTGAGATAAGTCTTCGTTATCCACATTAACTGCAGTTAAAGTAACTGTTAACTGTACAACAGAGCCAGCATAATCATACAAAACGCTAGCAGGAATTAATGCATCAGATAATTCTACATCATCTAAATGATATGTAATGTTTGCATTAGGTATATCATTTATAGAAATGTTTACCCCATCTTGCTTAATTGTGTATAAATCTTCTGCATTTACGCTATCGCCCGTTTTAACATCTACATTTGTTTGTTTTGCACTTATTTGCAAACTACTTTTAACTAATATATCAAAATTGAAAGATATTGAACCAGATGCGCCTGTAATATACTCTGCATTAATTGTTACATAGGTATCTTGCAATACAAAACTTGTATTTATGCGTCTGCCATTTTCTACATCAATGCTAGCAACATCTTCGTTTAGGGATGTAAATATTAAATTGTTATCGTTACCAACAACATTTAACGCATTTGTTCCATCAAAAATAGTTGTTGTTACACTATTTTCTGTTAATTCTAATTTACCAAGGTCTGCTATGCCAATAATTCTAAATGCATCTGCATCAATTTCTATTGCATCAGTTTTCTTAGTAAACTGTACCCTAACATCTTCTTTTACAAGGCATACAATATGTGTTATAACATTTTCTAATGTAACATTATACACTTGGTTAGATTCTATACTGCTTGCAACAATTTGGGTGCCATTTAGGCTAAATGTTGCATTACTGCCAAGCTGCAAAGTAAAGTCTACAGCACCTGCAACATCTTCGCCACTTCTTGTTTGCACAACGCCAATTGCCACATTTAATGTATTATATGTAACAAGCAAACCTTTCTTTACAATGTATGAAGATAATTTTAGCACACTCGTTTTAGTGCTTGCATCTATATTAGATTCTATTGTGTCAGGTTTAATTCCAGCCAAAGTAATGTTGTTTTTAACATTGTTTGTTAAAGCTATTTTTTGTTGAACACTTACCTCTTCACCCGCATTTGTGCTTACTGCACCATTTTCATTTCTGTAACAAATAAATTCAAAATTATCACTATTGTAATTTAACCAAATGTTTTGGTATTTAATTTTATAATTTTCTGCATCACCGCAAATAGCATCTCCATATAAATGCTGTGCCCCACTTGGAACAGTAATCGCATCTTGTATAACACTTACATTAGGGTTTACAATTTTAACTGTATATTCATAATAATCTTTTGTAAATGTATAAGTGTTTTCATTTTGCGCATTTTGCTTAATATTTGTAGCACTTACTTTATATTTATTTGCAACAAAATTAATATCTGTATAGTCTGTTGTATTCTTCACATAATCTTCTTTATAACCATTATGTGTTGTGATATTTAAACTTTGAGATGACAAAGATTCTTCTATTTTTTCAATATTTTTATTTGGCTTTGATGCCTCGCTCTTATGGTAACTAATAGGAACTATAAACTTTTTAAACCCTTTGTATTCTCCAATCTCATATGTTCGCCCAGATATCGTAATGCTATGTGCCGGAGATGTTACTTTAACCTTTACTTTAACAAAACCACAGAAATCATAATCTTCTGTAATTTTATATGTTGCATAATTACCATCATCTTGAAAATACCATGTTATACCGGCTTCATAAGAATAGCGTAATTTATACCCATTGCTGTATGGATTTTTACTAATATTATCAGAGGTGATAACATTTCCATTTTCATCATTTAACACTCTATACATATAGTCTACACTATATGAAGGTTTAGAATGATCATTATTTCTATTTTCCGTTTCCCCATTGTTAAGCCAAAATTCTGCTTGATATTGCTCGCCATCAAACCCAGATTTATAATTAACGATTTTTACATCATAAGGGAATGTGTTGTAAATACACTTACCCGATGTCGTAACATAGTTGCGATAATCATTACCACTATATTCTATATTGTTTGAACTATATGTATAATCTACAGCATTATCATAATTTGTAGCATTTTGCAATGATACACCATCTCTTGTAATTTGTAAATTGTTATAAATGACGCTGATTCTATGAAACCCTGAGCCATCAACCGTTTTCATTGGAATTCTAAAACTTGTAGTTTTAGATGTATATGTATATGCAATAATCTTATTCCCTTGTTTATCAAAGTGACCATCTGGATAGATAGTAGAAACTATTGCGTTGTTGTCCATGTTTAAACCAATGTTGCCTTCCCCTCTGCCAAAATATCCAATATCAACAATTCCTTGATCTTCATCATATGTATACACTGTTCCACTTTTGTTTGTGTAAGTAAAGTTGGATAAATCTAACAAAGTGTATTCTTGTGATGTTTTGTACACTTTACCATTATCGTAATCCATTTTGTATTCTTGGTTAGACCTGTTTATATTACCAGAAGAATAACCATTTTTAAAGTTAATTGTAAATGTTTTTTGGTAACCTGTTTTGCCGTTAGAGGTTGTTGCAGTTATTTTAAACTTGCAAAGTCCACTTGCTCTTGAGTTTGGGCTAAATGTTAACTTGTTAGTGCTTGCGTCAAAGGTTACTAAACTTTGCCATTTGGTTGTTGCCTGTTCTTTTGTTAAGTCTGGAGTTGATTCAAATTCCCTGCTTAATGTAGATGGCGCAGTTACATTATAACCATCTAAATTAAAGACCACACTATAATCAAATGGTTTGCTATTAAACGCATCCCAAGCAGAATAATGCATATCTTCTGTGCCATTATTAAAGTAAATATCATATGTGTGTTTTACTGTATAAACTTTGTATGTAAAGGCGCCCGTTGTTGAACTTGTTTGGCAAACAAGATACCTTGCATTAGTAAGTTCTGATTTGTTTGTAATTTGTGTTAGTGTTGAATTATCTTCCCTTACAACATAGTATGCACTGCAACCTGCTGGCAAATTTTGAGAAGATGCATCAAATTCGCCTTCTGGAGTTGCATCATGTATGCTAATATTTAAATCTTCTGCTTGCACATTAACAACATAATTATAATACTCGCCACTTGGTGCACGCATTTTAACAACAAGCGGTATGCTTACATTATGCGCTGTGCCTTGTTCCACTTTAAAGCCACCAGTTATGGCTGTTATGTTAAATGTGCCATATTCTGTTTGGAAAGTACTTGTATAATCTGTGTGATATGTTACACTTTCAACAACATCCTCACTTCCATCTACCTTAACAATATTTAAACCATCTTGCGGTAAAGATATAATGATACCGCTTTCATTTTGAGCTTTGTTATAAGTAGCGTTACCTATAGTAACTTGTGGCAAACTTGGCTCTATTGCAATTGAGTTTTGCAACAACACTTTTTGCCCGCTTTCGAGAGTATATTCTTTATACAAATACAATCTTACAAAAGTTATGTATGTTTGTTTTGGATAAATATTATCCCCTACAACGCTAAAATACTTATTAAATACTGTTTGTTTGTTTGCGTCATCTACAATATCCTCGCCCAAATAAATATCAAAATATTGGTTACCAGCGACGCCAGATATACCAGACTTTAATTGTGGATATTGTGTATAACTTGTGCTATTTATTGGAGCAATAATGTCTGCATCACTTGCAGGAGTTATTGTAATAGATACATTTTTAGATTCAGCCACATTATATGTTTGAGCGTTGTTCTGTGCATCAACGCCTTCAACAGTACCAACATAAGCAACTGTTAAATATGCATTTATTTTGTTTACTTCTGGGTTTGAAGACACAATAAATTTCGGAGTAAGAATTAAATTAGTTACATCTCCATTTGTTTGTTTTGTTACTGTAAACAATTTTGTATCTGAAGAATAAACCTCTAAATATTCACCTTTTATTGTTCCGCCATGTGCAGAAGCGCTAACATTTTCTACATTTAAAGTTTCGCCTGATGTTAAGTTTGAAACATTAAAGCCATTTAAACTAAACTCTTGTGTTTGAGTAACCTTTTTAACCGTTAAAATTAAGTTTTTAACCTGATTGCCAGATACAAACTTAAATAGCACAGTTATATCAAAGTCTCTGCCACTGTATGACCCGTTTTTAAAGTCTAGCACAAAACTATCAAAACCACTAGAAGATAGGCTTACACCACTAACGCCCTCTCCAACAACAACATAATTTCCGTTATCGCCTTTTATGTATGATGCTGAACTGCTTTCTATTGTAATATCAATTTCTTCTAACAATGAAGTGCTTTGAGAAAGAGCAAAATCACCTGTACCGGTGTACAAAATATCTTCTAACAAATTGCCAGAAACATCACCCGGGAAGTATACCGTTGTGATAAAGTTACCTGTGCTTGCCGTTTTGTAAGATACAACAATCTTTGGCATTAATTTAAATGATGCGGTATAAACAAATTGCTTATTGTTGTATGTAAACAAAATTTTAATTAAACACTCTACTGGATAAATGTTGTTTACGCCTGCAATTCTGTACCTTACACGCTCAACGCCATTATCAATATATGTATATTCTGCAATGCTGTAATAATCGCTAGCAGCCTCAAAAGAAACTGTTGCCTTATCTGCATTGGCGTTAGCCTCTGCAAAAACTGTATACAACAATTCAGAGCCTTGGCTTAATTCTGGCATTGCTTTTGCATTTAAGTTTAATTCCATTACATCTACTTTAATAAAGTATGATGTTGATAAACTTTCTGAATTAGGAATATCATCATTAGAATAATGTACATCAATAATTGCTGAATAACCAATAGCATTATCTGTAAAAGTAAGCCTTGGTTCTATGTCGTATTCAATATTACTATACACAATGTAAGAATTATAATATTCTATTTCAAGAACATCAAAAGTTACATCTTCTTGCACTGCGCCTACTTGCAATACAAACTTATATTTAGTTTTTTCATTTTCTGTATATGAAATTCTATGTATCTTGCAACCTTGTGCAATTATAGTACCGTTTGGAATTAAAACTATTATATCGGTACTTGTTTCTTCATCATATGCAGTATCAAACACATAATCAATATCTCCAATTTTAACAAAATAGTCAAAACTAAAATAAGAATTTGATTTCTGGTTTAATATTTCTACACTTTCGTAAGGGTCTCCGCCATATAATTTTATGTTATATGATGTTATTCCGCGCTTTACAAGTTGAGCAACAGAACTATCACCATTTACAAGTGCAACACTTACATAATCATTTAAATTATAATCTTTTAACGCCTTAAATACAGATACGCTTTGTGCATTGTGTGTATAAGAAGTGTTCATTGCTATTGTTGGATAAATTGAAAGTTCAATTACGCCATAACACTCTTCTTGGAAAATTGCACCATCTAAAAAGTTTACATTTGCTCTAACAAGAACATATTGTTTATACTCTTTTGCATCTTTATCTGTATGCAAAATGTTGTTTTGGCAAAGCGAGTACACTGTAGCATTTTTAGTAACATCTTCCTGACCTTCTGGGTGATATGTTACAAAAGACATAGCATAGAACTTAACATCTGTTACACTAGTTTGCCTTATTGTTTTAACATTTCCTTCCCCATCCACTTTATTGTAGTAGAATTCTCCCAAATAGTTAGACATATTAACATCAAGGCCAGCAACAAGGTTATCTTGTACATCAAGTGGAGAATAGAATATAGAATTGTTTACCCCTGCGTGATTGTTGTTTATGTTTATAATATAATCAGTCTGGTTATGAATGGTAACCTTGCCAACTTGCACCCTAGAAACTTCTTCCTCATTTACTGATGCAGTATGAATAAATGTAGCATCGTCAAGGTCGCCAGAAGTTGATGTTGGAAGTTTATTTTCTAAAGTAATAATCTCAATTTCGCCAGGAGCAAAAGAATTTAAATTTTCATTAACGCCACCATTTTTTGGTTCTAAATAATTAGTAATCGTGCTGTTATCGTAAACAACATTTTCGGTTACCTCAAAAGAATACCTTGGCAAAATGTGCACTAACGCTTTTGCTGTATAATAAATACCGCTGTTATAGTAGCACGCAATTAATGTAATATCTTGTGCTATTGTTTGATATGCTTCGTTTGGAACATACAATAACTGCTTGCCAGTTGTGTTATCAACAACAACATAATTTTCTATGCTCATTTTGTTACCACTAATTGTTGCATTAACATTTGATGCCGTTGTTGATACAAGTTGATATGTAACTTTTCCGTTACCACTTTCATCGCCATTATAATCAACTAATGAATGTGCTAAAAGTGTTAAATCTAACTCATCACACGCATAAATGGTTGCAAAACTAGAATCAAAGGTGTAAGCAAAAGACCTTGGAACAATAAAGTAAACTGTTGCAATATCTATTCCAAGCATACTAAATGTTATACTTTCTACTTTATCTTCACTGTTTATGTAATTGGCGTTTGGTTTAACATAAAGTTTGCCATCAACCTCTACAATTTCAAGAGTTCTTTCTAATGAGTTTGCACCATTAAATACTGTATATTGCTTATCTAATAAATCAAAGAAATTCTTACGGCTAAATATTCCGCCCTCTAAATAGCAACTGCTTAAATTGTTTTGATTGTAAAGGTTTAACCTATCTATTTCTTCATTTGCGTTTTTGTTCAAGAATTGTAACAACTCAACCCCATCTTTTGTAAGAGCTATAGGGTTTGTTTGCTCGTTATTTAAGTTGTTGTTTGACTTAAAGTTAATTCTAGAACTATCTATATTTTTTAATAACTTGATTAAAATGCTTTGTTTAGAATATCCGTAACCAGTTGGGTTATCTCCATTTATTGTTGCTGTAACCCTAATTAAGCAGTCTTGTGCAAACATTCTAAAGCTAATTATTTTACCATCAAGTGTACCATAAATGTAGCCATTGCTATCTTTAATTTCATTGCTATATAATTGTAAATTAGCAATATGTTCTCCGTTTAAATTTAATAATTCAAACGATAAAGAATACAATGTTACATCGTTTTCCGTTGTGTAAGAATCGCCATTATTTGTGCTGTACAAACCAAAATATGTGCTGTTTTTTGAACTGCTTACATCATAAACAGTACCGCTGAAAACACTTGAAAAATACTCGCCTTGTGCAACGCTTGCATTTTCAGAATGTTCTGCAACAAGTTTATATTTTGGCATAATTTTTACATAGTAAGTTACTTGTCTAACAACCACATCTCCGTTTTTTATGCTTATAACATATTCATCCGGTGTGCTAGATGGGTTATACCTATCATTTGCTGAAATTAATGTTTGCCAAGAATCTTGTCCATCAAACATTTGTGTTGAGCCATTTATCCAGTATGTTAAAGTTTCCCCATCAAGCCCACTAAATGAAAGTTGATTTTTGTTAATTACAAAATTTTCGCCACAAGCAACAATTTCCGGATTATTTACAGCATTAATATTTTCTTCACCTAATTTATTACTTATTGTGGCTACGCTGGGAAATATACGCACTACCACTGTTGCATAAACATAATCGCCAGTTTCGTTTAAATCTATTTTTAAAGTAACGATTAATGTTCCGCCACTATACGATATGCTTTGGCTTCCATTTCCTGAGCCATAGTAAACAAAAAGTGTATTATTTTCGTTGCGTACACTATAATTTGCAGAAGTGCTGTTTGATACAATACTATAATTGCTTGCACTAACTGAAGGCGTTGTGCCATCTACAGATTTTATATTGAATAGATTTGCCAAATAAATTCTGTTGTTATTATCATTTTCATCATCTACATCATACCTTCTGTATTGCGTGATATGATAAGATAAATAATTTGTGCCACTAATATTTACAATATCAAATCTTTGTCCGTTAATTAAAACATATTGAATATTGCCGTCATCTTGCAATATATCATATTCAATAGCGCCATAGGTTGCAGTATTACCAGTTATTGTAACAGGAACATTATATTTTTCGTCACACAAAACTGAACTGTTGCCATAATTTGGTTGAATTTCTATTTTGTTACCATAGTAGATGTTGTAGCTAATTCTTTGATATGCACTATTTACAAAATAGCCATAATCTGAACGCATATAAACTTTAATTATAAATGCACTATCATCATATGAAGACAATTTGTAAACAGAAAGCACGCCTTCTTCTGAAATGGTTACATAAACTTTATTATACGCATCGCCATTTAAATCTGTAACTTCTACACTGTAATAAATTATGCTTGCGTTTGAATTTGTTATTCTGCGTACACCAAAAGCAGTATCGTGTTCTGTTAAGTTAATGATTTCCACATCATTGATTTGTGAATTTTCATCATAATCACTGAACTCACTAATTACTTTTTTATCTCTTAATTCGTATTGGTTACTATCAGAAATAAATGTAATTGTTGATGATGGATATGTTAATTGAGGGTTAGAATCTACATTTTGAGTGATTCTTACATTAATATATGCATCTACCCCACTTGCACCACTTGTAACATGAATTCTAGTGAACTCATAATTGCCACTAATTGATGTTGGTAATTGTATTGTTTTTAAGTATTTCTTTAAACTTGTGCTGTACAAAGTATAAATGGTTGTATCTTCCCATAACCTTGAATTTGAATTATAGTATTGAACAGTAAATATTAAACTATTCCAAATAGATGTGCCATTATTATCTACCGCATAAAGCAAACCACCTTCATCTCCAACATTTAGTGCATCGCCCGGTTTTAACCTTATGTACCCTTTTGTTCCCACAATATCAATATCATTAAATACGCTTGGGTCATAAAGGGCTTCATATTCAGAATAATCGTTTGCATATGGATAATGAACTTCTATGGTTTGTGTTGAAAGTAGTACAAAGTAATATGTCCATACAATTGGTGTTTGAGAATAAACAGTGTTGCCATTAATGTCTTGAGTAACCTTAATATAGTAAATATTACTTGCTGTAATTGTTAATTGAATTACAACATTTTTAGCACTTGCTTCAAAAGTCATAGTATTATCTGTTGGGCTTATAGAAGAAAGTTTTCCACCATCTGTATTTGCAACTGCAAAGGTTAATACAGCGTTATCTGTAATACCTAACGCTTTAAGCGTAAATATGCTATCTAAATTTAAAACAGTGCTGTTTGTTACGCTTGCTGTTGTTTCTAGTCCTTGGCTTGCATTAATAATATCTGTTGCCACAACTTCGTTTTCTGGTTTTGCAAGAACTACTGGCTTAATGTTCTTTCCGCCATCTACATTTTGTTCAGTAACAATTAATCCAAAATTATCATCTGCTTCAATTATTGTGTTATTTGCATTATCCCAAACCCAAAGGTTTGCATTAGAACATACAAACACTTTTAAAGTGTAACCAACTTGCTCACCATTGTACCTTACTTTGATTTTTGCATATTGATTTAAACTGAATTTTAATGCTTTAATTCTAATTTCGTTTGCGCCAGAACCTTCAAAAGTAACTATATCAGATGTTTTTTCTAATGTGTAAGAGAAGTCTCCTATATATTTATTTGCTTCTATAATTTGTTCGCTTGTAGGACTATCGTTATTAATTATAACTTTTAATAAGTCTGCCATTCTAATAGATTGGTTTACATACATTACAATGGTAGTTTCTGCATCGTCACTTATATCACTATATGGTGCAACGCGTGCAATACTGTTAGCCTTTTTATTTGCAACTTCCACATCTGTTGAACCATCTTTGTTTATTACTATTTGATAATAAGGTTCAACATACAAGTTTTGACTTGATGTAATATATTTACCATTACCAAAATTCAAACGCAAAGTAACCACTTGCTTAGTTATTGTTAAAACTTTTTTAGCATCTAGAACTAATTGTTTATCGCTATTAAACGACATACCATATACAGATGTTTGCTCTTCATCAAAAACATAGTCCACATTAACAATTTTTAATTCATCTCTTAATTGTTGAACATATTCGCTTATATTATCTGCAGAATCGTTTCCTACATGCAAGAACTCATCTCCGTAGAAAGTTCTAATAGCAAACATTCTATCTTCAACGCCACCTTGCTTATAAATTAAATCACGAGTGGTAGCATTGTTTGCTAAATCGTTAGAATTTAATATATACCTCTTATAAGGAACATAAATGTTTTTTGTTTGCGTTACTCCATTTTCAACAACAGTAACCTTTTCTAATATTTGCATATCAGAAAGAGCAATATCATATTCGCCAGCCATAAACACTGACTTATCTGGTGTTAAGGTATACACAGAAGATGCTGTGTTTGTAGCACTAGTAATAAAGTTATCTTGTGTTATTGCAAGTTCAACATTTTCATCTCTAACTTGTTTAACAACTTTAATGTTTGGCACAAGCAAGAATGTAAACTGCTTTGCTTCACCGCCAATATTTTCATTTGGTTTAATTAAAATAATAATTTCTGTTGGCTCAAATAAAGATACAGTGCTTTGAGTCTTTAATATCCATTGTTGCGAATTAGCAGGCTCTTCATATGGCTGAGCCAAATAATCTATGCCGGTAATCAAACTAAATGTAACAGTAGGTTTTTCATCTGGAATATTTTCATAACGAATATTAAACAAACTGCTTAAATTAATTACAGATTGTTTTTCTGTTGCATTTTCTGCTGGATAATAAACTATTGTTGGATAATATCTGCCATTATAATATGACATTACTATTTGATTTTGAGTGTTTTTAACGCTTGCATTTGTTTTAACATTTTCATTAAAGAAGTTTGCTATATCTGCATAAGTGATAACAACATTGTTTTTAAGCACAAAAGTCATTTTCATTTCGCTAGCATATGCTTTTATTTTTACATTTAATGTTAGGTTTGAACTTGGATTTTTAATAAACCTAATAAGTCCCTTTTTATCTGTACCATCTGCATTTTTATTAAGCGTTGCATAACCTAGAGCAAGTGATGGGCTTTCAAATTCAAAACTTAAAATACTAGACACATCTTGAATTATTGAGCCGTTTCTTATAACAGCATTAATTAAACTTGTTATATCAAATTCTTTACCATTATATGTTTCGTATTGATAAAGTTCGTTTTGTCCTCTCTTTCTTATTTCGTTACTAGAAGTATCTAACTCTACACCAAGTTCATTACTTATAGTACCGTCTAATCTAAATGTAATGTTTGGTGCATTTAGTGTAATATAAATTGTATCGTGAATGCTTTCATCCCCACCATACATTACATCAATTTTAATAACATTTGCAGAAATTATATCAGATATTATTACGCTATATTTTATTTCTAATGTTGATGTTTCTTGATTTACAACAACAGAAGAATCTATATCATCATTTAACCTTAAAGATTTATCTTCCCCATCAACGTTAACAGTAAAACTATATTTTCTTAATTTTCCGCCATCTGATTGTAAGAATGTATCTGCGCCATAATACCAAGCAATATTATCATCTTTCCATGTAGTGTTAAATGTTATATGCCAAGCGCCATCCGCTCCTCTTGTTGCTCCCGGTGCTACAATTGTTACATTACGAACAGATGTATCTTTAATATTATAAAAGTCATCAGTTTCGCCAAACTGTTCTTCTGCCTGATAAATTGCAGTAAATCTTACTTTATGCACATAATCGGCACTCACTTTACCATTTTGTCTATCTTGTGTTGGAAGTATTGTAACTAATGCATAATAACCCTTCTTTACGGCATCGTTATAATAATTAATTTTACCAATTTGCACAGGCATTATTTTATTTGCGTCTGCAGGATCGTTCGCATTTGCTTTAATTTCTAAACCATCAAGATAACTATCTAATATGTTTTCTTGCATATTACCGCTTATCATATTTGGTGTAATTTTAATATAATAAGAACTACCTTCTTTTAATTCGTTATTAAGTAATTCTTCGCCATTTTCGTTGTAAAGGTTTAGTGTTACACTAGCAAGTTTAACTTCTACATCTACATACATTGAGCAACTTCTAAATCTAGGGTTGCCACTTTCTGCATCGTTAATTGAGTTTCCATCAACATCTGTTTTCATTAAAATTGCAAAAATTTGATATCTTGCATAAGTTTGAGGTGCAAAATAACCGCGTTGAGTTTCCCCATTATAATCTCTTATAATTTCTATACCAGTTAAGTTGTTGCCAAAATTTACAAACTCGTTACCAACTGTACCGCTTTGCATTTGTGCAACTATATCGTCAACTTTATCTTCTGAGCACATAATGTAATACTTAATTAGCCAGTAAGATGGTGTTTTACCACTTTCTTTTGCTGTGTTTGTTAAAATTTTAGATAAATCAATTCCATAATAGTCAAGGCTATCATCATTGTTTTGGTCTACCCTTAACTTCATTAATTGCGCTTTTTTATTATCTATTGTTGTATCACTTAATTGAGCATCTAAATATCGCCCATAGGCATTAGTGTTGTCATAAGCAAAATTATTAAATTGTATTGTACTATCATGGTCTTTCATTTCAAAGCCAATAGTTTTTGTAAGCACAGCATTGCCAGAATCTATTTTAAAGTTAAAATTTAACCTTCTGGCATCTAATTGTTTTAATTTAATAGAATAATAATATTCGCCATACCACTCTTTAGGTAATATTCCCTTACTTGTTACAGACGAGCCCTCTATTTGGTAAGCGTTAGTAACATCACTATCCACCACCAAATAAACATCTTTTAACGCCGCTTTGCGTTTGCTATAATCTACACTATACCCTTCTGGAATGGTTGGAATTAAGCCAAGGTTAATTAACGAACTAGATGTTGTTGCGTTTGTGTTTAAAAACAACCTAATTTCTGGCACATCATTTATAGATTTTATTGGTTTAAGTTCGCCATTTACCATAATTTGTCTAGTATAATCTAGCAAATAATAATCGTTTAAAGTTGTAACTAAACCATTATAAGTAACATCTTTAACTTCGTAATATGAGTAAGCACTGTTTACCAAAGTAACTGCTTCGCTTTTAACTTGGTCTTCATATGTAGCGTAAGAACTACAAGCAACTCTAAATATTCCTTTTTTGTTTGAAACAAGCGCTTGTTCATTTTTCTTTGTGTTTTCGTTATACATTGTTTCAAGTCTAAATAAAGTACCTGTATTTTTCCATGCATATCTTCCAGCGCCATTAACTTCTATATATTCAAACTCTAATTCCTTTGTCCATTGTAATCCGCCACTTGCTTGGATAGACAAACTTTCTACAGTGTAACTATAAATTTTATCGCTAAGCCCACCCTTAGTTGGGTTGCTTGAATTTTGAGGCAAATAATTTGGCTTGTTAATAAAAATATAATCGCCAACAAGCATATATTCAACATTAACTTCTTCATTATCAATAATGCTTACACCCGTTGCTGGCTTCTCTATATTTCTTTGTACATTATTTGATACTTTTGCAACAGGTACATCAATAAACACCTTTTGAGTAACTGTGCCATAAACGCCATCTGCACTGCGAATAGTAATTGTTGCAAAACCACCCCTAACATAACCATCAGGGGTTTTCATAACTTCAAAAACAATAGGTTCACCAAGAACGCACTTTTCTGATTTTACTTTAATAACTTCTTCGTTGCTAATATCTACAGTAAGGTCAACAAGTGTTGCCTTTTGCCTATATGTAATATCTTCCCCTTCTTCCACAGATTGCAACGCATCTTCTATGGTAAGTTCAAAAGTTTGCGTTCCATCTTGTTCTGTTAGTTTTGGAACATAATACTCTTCTTTGCCTATAACCATAGTTGAGTTCTCTTGATTTTCATCAATCGCAATTTTAATTCCATCTGGCGGAACTCTTTTTTCATCAAAAGAACCCGTTAAATACAAAATCAAGCCAGTTATTCCCGCGACGGCAACAAACCCTACAAGTATAATAGATACTATTTTAAAGTATGTGCCCCACGAAAACAATTTGGTTTTTTGATTTTTATTATTATTGTAATAATCATACTTACTCATAATTTTACCTCTTTTTCGTTTTGTGCTTTTTGCTTTTTAAACTATGCGCCTAAGAATTCCCAAATCAAAGATAGTGCTGAAATATCTGTATAATCAAGCCCTGTTTCTGGCACTTGAGGGAATATAAATTTTTTAAATTCCTTATCCTGTGCAGATATTTCTAACATTTTTTTGTTGTACAAAAACGGCTCATATGCATGTGTTGTATCTATAACAAAGTCTGCATATTTTTTAAATGGTAAAACAAACTTCTTTTCACTATCTAAAACATTTTGCCAATAAAACTTTGTATCTTTTGGTCCGTGTCCTCTACTGCAAAAATCTCTAATTAGCCTTCTTGTAAACCTTAGTGTTTGAGCAGAAATTAAAGAATTAAAGTTTTTACTAAAACCACTTTCTGGGCAAACAAAAATTTTTATTGCTCTTTTATTCATAACATCAGATATACATAACGGGTTAAAAGCATGCAACCCTTCTACAATGATTACTGTTTTATCTGTAATTTTTGCTTCAACTACATCATCTTGTCTCACGCCGGTTATAAAATCAAAAATAGGTAGTTTGGTTTTTTTTGTTTGCAAAAGTTCGTTCATACATTTTTTAAACAAATCTAAATTAACTGTTGTAACATTATCATAATCCCTTGCACCATTTGGCAAGAAAGGAGTATCTTCTCTATTTATAAAAAAGTTATCCATAGAAACAACAAGTGCAGAAATTCCAAGTTTGCTTAATGCATTTAATAAAATGCTTGATGTTGTTGTCTTACCAGAACTTGATGGCCCGCAGATAAGTAATAAGTTTTTATTAGGCATTTGGCTCGCAACTTCTTTTGCAATCAACTCAACACCTTTTCTGTAATTCTTTTCTGCAATTTTCACCATGCTTTTTTTATCTTGCAATATTTTATTTGCAACTTCATCTATATCGTAATTAATTTTACTGTTTATTTGATTCATATTTTGCTCCGTAATTATTTGCAACAAACTTATAAAGTACGCTCGTGCGTGCGTGTATAAAATAAGT
>CAVFEO010000009.1:0-20697 GCA_963621425.1 bacterium
GTATAATCCAAACTTAAATTTACTATATATTTATCAAAAATAAAGTCATTTGAGTTTTGGTTGTGGATAACATTTATTGCATTGTTATTCAAGTAATTAGAATAATTATCATAAGACAAATTTTCAAAATTGTATTGTTGTTGAGAGATAAACATTTGCTCTTCAAAATTATTCTTTATAATAGACATTCTAGTATTTTGAATGGCTACTAAAGCTACAATAACTGCCATAACAACAAATACAATGCCCATTATTATAACAGTGTATGCAAGAACAAAGCCAGATTGTTTTTTATTCTTTTTCATATTAAATCCACCTTTTAAAAATGTTAGCATTATTGTATATAGAGTTGTTTTTATACATAACATCTGCGCCCATAGTTACACTTTGATTTTCACTTTCAAACACTATTTTAACATAACTGTTTGACGAATTATTAATTGTATAATTATTATCTAAAAACAATGTTAAAGTACACTTATTTTCTTCTAAAATGCAAGTTGCCTTATCTCCATAATATTCTAGGATATTATCTTTTAAATTTGTGTAATCTACTTCGCCAGAATTTTCTATAACTGAAGATGTGAAAATTTCTTGAACATTATATATTTCATTGATAGCAAAATGCAAAGTTTTAGTTTTATTTGAATTGTTTGCAGATATTAAGCATGTGCTAGCAATTGCTATACCAATTAGCACAACAATAACCGCTGTAACAGCAACTTCTGTTATTGTAAATCCATTTTTTTTCATATAGTATTACCTTAAAAAAAGAACAATTTTCTTTGTGCTTGCTTAGATGCAAAAACATTGCTTGGTTGATCTTTAGATATATGAGCAGCCCCAAACATATGCAAATAATCACATATTTGCGCATTAAACAACTTTTGAATATCAATTATTTTAACATCCATATTTGTGTGTTCTGCCAATGTATCAAACCCTTGTATATCTTGCAAATTAAGCGTTGAGTATAGCACAGATGCTTGAGGGAATCCATATTTAACAACACTTTCATTAAAACAGTTAACAACTTTTGCTAGTGGATAAAAACTGTTTTCTTTTTCTTTTAAATGAGCATTGCAACTTTTCCATTCTTTGCGCTGTTTATCTATAATTTTTTGCTTATTTTGAGGTTCGAAAGTTATATCTAATTGAACGCCAAAATTTTCTTTCATAGATTGACCGAAAAAGTAAATTTCATAAATAGCATCATCTGTATTAAACGCCTGACCGGCATTGATAGAATTTTCCATATCAGAAGCGTTGCCATTAAACGCAAGGGTTGCCATCAACTGATTTTTATACATATAAAATAATCTTGCATTATTATTTGTTGCATCAAAAATAAAATAAGAGTTGCTTTTTATTTTTCCGTTAGAAGCCACGCACGAAGTGTATGCACTTGATGAAGATGTTATCCCTTGCAAATTTATACCCAACTTTTTATAAACCGCACTTATTTTATTAATTAGTTCTTTTTGCATTAAACTGCACTTATAAACCATATTCTTTTTATTTTTACTAATTAAAAAAGTAGTATACACATAGTTATCATTAAAATTTGTATATAATCTTTCCAATTCTGTTTTTATAAAAGAATCCACCTTGCCAGCGCCTGCATAAGGTATTGTAACAAATTCCGTTCCAACGCACGCATCATCTACAACAACATAATGCTGTGCTTGTTTGCACGAGTTTTCTTGTATAAAATTATCTAAAATTGCAAGCAATGCACTGTCTACAGATTGTTCATAAGACTTCTTTTTGGCAAACGAATATTCTTCTATTTTTGCACTATTAAAATTTAAACCAAAATTTAGCATTAGCACAACTTTACCTGTTACATAATTCACACTACAAACAACATATGGAATATTTTCTTTTTGCATAACTCCTCCTTTTATATAATAAATTGCAATTGCTGATTGTTGGTAAAATGAACCACAGCAACAACATCATCTTTAAACAATTTAAAAGATATGGCTGATATTTCTTTAGTTTGAAATAATTGTTCGCTATCTTTATATAAAATATTTTCTTTAAAAAACATTTTACTTTGAACTTCTTGGCTTGTATTTACGCAACAAACACTATCATCTTCTGCAATTTTTATGGTGTAACCCGCGCCTGTCCAAGAATCTGCTACATTTACAATTTGTGCCTTAACGCTATCATAATCATTAACACAATTGCTAACATTTTCACTAGTTTTAAAAGCGTTATGTAAATAATAAATAGATAAAGAAAGTACTGAAAGAACAATAACTGCAACCCCTAAAGCAACAGAAAGTTCAACCAATGTAAAGCCCCTATTGTGTGTTGAATTATTTTTCATTTTTACCCGCCACCTTTTATCTAGTTTATTATAACAAAAAACTTACGCAAATGCAAGATATTTATAAAAATCACTTTCTCGCAAGTAAAAAGAAAAAGTGTGGATACTTCCACACCTTTTTATTCTTCTTTGCTATCTTTATTTTCTATCTTTTCTTCTACACTACTTAAATTACTTTCTTGTGTAGCATCTACAACTTGTTTATTTTGCTCATGTATTGTTTTATCTTCTAGTGCATTATCATTCCCAACATTTACTGCACCACTCTGCTTTTTTTGCTCCGTGACTTGCCCATTATTTTGATGTGTTTTAATATACCTACTCCACAAAACAATGCCGTATGTTGTGTTCATAATATAACCCAATTTATAAACAAGTAATACCCATTGACCAAATATTATGTTATAAGCAGTTTCTATTGCTACATATATATACCAAATAAACCAAGCCTCTTTAAACCTGAATAGCAACAAAACGCCATCAATAATGCTTAATATACTTAAGCAAGCATCCATATATGCAGAAACTTGTTCCATATGCTCGCTAACAAAGAACTCAGAATCTGGCCCGTATGCAGCGACTAAATAACCAATACCCGCGGTCCACACAGCGGCAACAGCAACTAAAAGCAAACTTTGCCAAAGTTTTAAAGACCTAACAGCTGTTTTTGTTGTGTCTTGTTTATCTTTATGCTTATTCCAAACCAAAAAGCTAGCTGTATGAATTGGTATCCAGAAAAATATTGATACACACATTGAAGCAAATCTTGCTTGCAATAAAATCATAATTACAATTTCTAATACTTCTACAAAGTTGTATATGAAGAAACTCCATCTGCTTTGCTTAGATGTAAGCAATTCACACATAATTCCTATTGCCACATCAAAAAAGTATAATATTGTAAGCACTGTACCGCTAACACCATTTACCCCTTCTTCTGGCAAAATTATTGCTAGTGCTAATGCAAGCGCTATTAATGATGCAAACCATATTTTTTCATAAAGGTTAAAATATTTCCATAACCTTACAACCCAATTACCTTTAACTTGTTCTCTTTTAGTATTTTCCATAAATAATCCTTAAATATAAAATAATGTTTCCATTATAACATAAAAATTAAAATAATCAACCCCAATAAAGCTATTTACAAATAAAATTATTTGTTGTATAATATGTAAATATTTAGGAGTTTAGTATGAAATTAGAAATTAGTAAAGAATTGTTAGATTTAGCTCACAGGGCTGAGGTGGATTTGCATAGTCAGTTTGCGCATATTGACGAAATGTGTGAAAAAAATACTTTAAAAATTATGAACGCATTTATAGAAAACAAAGTTGTTTATACAGATTTTGCAGAAGTAAACGGGTACGGCTTTTTTGATAGCGCAAGAGATAAAATAGAAACTATATTTGCTAGTGTGTTAGGCGCAGAAGATTCTATTATTCGCCCGCATATTATGAGTGGCACCAATGCAATTTATATAACATTAAGCGCATTATTAAAACATGGCGATACAATGCTTTGCATAACCGGAACTCCATATGACCCTTTGCAAGAAATAATGGGGATAAGAGGAAATAGTAGCCAATCTTTAAAAAACAATGGAATACAATATGAACAAATTGACCTGTTAAATAATGATTTTGATTATGACAAAATTAAACAAATGCTACAAAGTAAAAACATTAAACTTATAGAAATTCAACGTTCTTGCGGTTATTCTCACAGAAAGGGCTTAAAAACCGCACAAATTGAAAAAGTGTGCACTTTTATTAAACAAATTAAACCTGAAATAATAATAATGTGCGATAATTGCTATGGCGAACTTGTAGAAGAAAAAGAACCTACCGAAGTTGGTGTTGATGTTATTTGCGGTTCACTTATGCACAACCTTGGCGGAGGAATTGCTACATCTGGTGGATATATTGCAGGTAAACAATATTTAATTGACCAAATTGCCGACCGCGTAACAGCGCCAGGTATGGGAAAATATTTGGGTGCCGACTACAACCAAAAGATTAAATTTTTAAAAGGCTTATTCTTTGCCCCTACAACAATTGCAAACGCAATTAAAGTTGCTCACTTAACAAGTTACATTGCTGAACATTTGGGCTTTGATGGTGTAATGCCTGCTAGTATTGATGAGCGCAGTGATATAATACAAACATTTAATTTGCAAAACAAAGAACAATTAATAGACTTTTGCACTTACTTGCAATACTCATCACCAGTAGATAGTTTTTACACTCCTACACCTTGCGAAATGCCAGCATACCCACATGATGAAATAATGTCTGCCGGAACATTTACTCAAGGCTCAACTTTAGAACTAACAAGTGATGCACCTGTTGTTGAACCATTTAAAGTTTTTGTGCAAGGTTCTCTAACTTATGCAAGTGGCAAACTTAGCATTTTATCTGCTTTTTCTCAACTTGCTAAAAAATACAATTTAACTATAAAATAAAAAAGTGATGCTCGTTTGCATCACTTTTTTTACTTATTTAATTATAATGTTTGACCATTCTGTTTAATAATCAATTCTGTTGTTGTATTTTCTTGATTATTGCTTACAACATAAGTATTCATTTCTGTTGCTAAAGCATCAACATAAGCACCTTGCCCTTCAAATTGGTTAGTTACTTCTACTGTGCCTTTAATTGTACAATTTTGAATAGAATATGTTAATTGTCTAGTTTTAGCACCAGAAACAGAACCAATAATACCTGCGCCATAAGAAGGTTGAGTTGGGTTAAATGCTGGGATTGCTTTAATTATACCATTGTAAGTACAACCAGTTATTTGCAAACTTGAAGATGCAGTGTTTGCACCAGTTACACGGCTAACAAAACCAACAATTCCACCAACTTTGCAATTAGCAGTTAATGTCGCAGAGCTTTCGCAATTTGTAATTACAACAGCACCAACATCATAAATTCTACCAACAATTCCGCCAACAGCATCATGTGCAGTAACATTTCCGCCAACAACTTTGACATTATTAATTGTAGCGCTTCCGCTAATATAACCAACTAAAGCTGCAACACTATCACCAAATACAGCACTATCTTGGTTGCCAGTGATGTTAATTTGTGGAGCAGAAATTGTTAAGCCTTTAATTACAACAGGATTATCTTTACCAGTTATAACACCAAACAAACCATAAGCGAATTCTTCTCTGCCCATATAAGTTGTAGAGTTTGTACCAAGCATTGCTGGATGATTATTTACATCAAAGCCTGTAGTGTTTAAATTGCTAATTGTATGTTCTCCGCCATCAAAAGTACCAGCAAATGATAATTTTGTATTAATACCATAAGGAACTTCTGTTGAATTCTTTCTTGCATTTCTTGCAAATGCGCCAATAGGAGTCCAACCATCATTTAATCTAATATCGTTAGTTAATTTAATAGTATAACCTTCAAAAGTTGTACCAGCGTTAACTTGATCTCTAAAAGATTCTAATTCTGAAGTTGTTGCAATAGTAATTTCTGTCGCACTTTCACCAGTTTTCTTGCCTTCTGGAATAGTTTGACCCTCTGTAGAAGCTATTATACCACCATCAAACTTAACTTCGTTAATAGCAGATGCGTTATCTACTTTAACAGTGTTAATAAAGCCTTTAGCTTCAATTTTAACAGCATCATTAACAGCAGATGTAGGAACTACAACTTTAGTTACATATGCATTTTTAGCAACAGCAAGTCTACCTTGAGCAATAGTAACTTCGCCCACTCTACCACCTACATTGAAAGAGTTGCCTTTTACAGCTTTGATATCAAGTTCTTTAATATAACCTTTTTGGTTAACTTCTGCACTTGGAGCGTTTACATAAACTTTACCATTAATGTTACCAGCGATTTCTATAGTAGCATTAGTAGTTATGGCATTAGATTCACCATAGTAAACATTACCGTTTAAAGTGCTATCACCTGTGCTAAAACCAACTAGATTTGGGAATGAGAAATTGCCAGAATAATCGTTTACTAAGAAGTAACTTACGCTAGTATAAGATGATAATTTTTCTGCATTGCTAACAGCCTTATTATCTTTAGCAAATAGCCACAAATTTATCTCTGTTTGATTTTTAACAGCATCGTTTTCAATAATTTCATACTTATCATTTAAAAGCACGAAAGATTGAGATTTAGTTTCGTATGCAAAGCATTTTGCATATTGTGTGCTAAACAAATCTACAGGTTTAGCATCTTCTTTAGCAACCTTGTTGTAAATTTGTTGAATATCAGTTTCGCCAGATGCTAAAGTTGTGGCGTTTTTAGCAGCCTGAACATCAGCAGATAATTTTGCCTTGTTAGAAATACCAATAAATGTTGGAATTAAAACTGCGGCAAGTATTGCAATAACAGCAATTACAATAATCATTTCTGTTAATGTAAAACCTTTATTCTTTCTTGCAATAGGTTGACCATTTTGACCAATAATTGTAGTCATTTATTTTTCTCCTTATAACTTATTTGTTATTTATTATAACAACACTAATAATTATAATCAAATCAAAAAAATTGTAAAGCAAAAAAACAATAGTTTTAAATATTTTAAAAATTTTTGATTATTTATGTATATTTTAACACATTACTTTTTATGAATAAAAAAGTGCGCTTTAAAAAACGCACTCTTTTTTTTAAAAATCTTTGGATTGCTTACTAATTAATTTATCTGTATTTTTTTCTTGTTCTTTTTTGTGCATATCTTCTATTTTTTGTTCATAACGTTTTTGCAACGCATCACATATGCGGACTATTTCTTTTTTGCTCACAAGGTCAGTATCGTTTATAAAACAACCAAGATTTATTACATTGTGATACTTTTCATAAAAACCCCACCAATCAAGCACTTGAACATCTTTTTTATCTTGAATTTTATTTTTAATACCAATATCATAGTCATTTAAAATATTAAAATTCGTTGTTGGCAAAAATGGCTTTTCCAGCCTTATGCAAACATAACTTACAGGATAAATTTTGCCAGTGCGCAAATCTTTAACTTTTGTCTTTCTGTTATTGGCAACAACGGGTACTATATAATAAAAAGCTTTTTATAAATTATCTTTACCATTTTCAGCCACCAAAAAAGTTATATCATATATGTTGTATTTTTGATTATCTTCTTGCCTTTTAATTGCTATCTCTTCAAAAAATTTTGCAAACTTTATTGTCATTTCCCCTTTTGCTACTAGCTATTTATCATTTTTTTTTAGAGATTTGCACATCTTTTTTAATTATTGTGATACCTGCTTTTTCTATTTCTTGTTGAACTTTACTCTTTTTAGTATTCTTCTTTGCTTTTTGTAATTGTTTTTGAGTTTGTTTAAACGCCTTATCTTTGCGTTTTGCTTTTAGTTCTTCTTTATATTTATTTTCCGCATCGTACATAGCCTTTAAAGCCTTGCCTTGCTCACCGGTAAACGAATATAATTTGTACGCTCCAAAAACAAAAGGCATTTTATAACTTGTGCAAACATTTTTACCTTGCGCATCTTTAAAGTACAACACATCTTCATCTGCTTTAGGTAAAGTAATCTTTTTACCCCACTTAACATATGCGCCGTTAACCTCAACGCCATCTTGCACAAAAATCACCTTACGAGGACGCTCGCAATAAACCATAAATGCAATTAATAACAATAAATCAATTCCTATTATTATAAATGGCACAATACACTGCTTTAATGTATAATCTTTAAAAGAAATGTATTTTGCATATAGTATTAAATTACCATTGATATTGTTTAGTTCCGTGAACTTATTAGTGTATTTATCATCAGTGTAAAATTCTTCAAACAAATAGCCACCAAACATATCACTTACAATTATTTTTCTATCTGCGCTAGCATTAAATATGTAAACTTTAACCTCGCCATTAACATTATTATAAATTCTTACAACTATTTTTTCTTGAGGTTCAATTTGCTCTTCGGAATTTTCGCTCCAAATAGTAGCCTTTATACCATCCGCAACTGTAATGTTTTGTGCATTTTGACTTAAATACGCATCTATGCTTTGCTGAGCTTTATCTAATGCTTGATTACAAATATCATTATAATCCTTATCTTCTATTTGGCTATCATTTAGCCTAATAACCTGTTCTCCGCTAGCCATATTATAAGATTCATATATTACATCTTGGCTTTGATTAGCAATACACTCATCAACAATAGTGCCTGCAAATACAGACCAAATTAAAGCAGTTGCAACAACATTTTCTGCAGATGTAGCCTCTTGTTCATTAAACTTATAAAAGCCAATGCTGACATCGTTCACAAGTTTATTATCCGCTCTTAGCACAATAATAAATCCAGAAAGCACTGTTTGATTACCTGCTTTATGGCTAACTTGCAACTTGCCAGAAAATTCACTGTTTGCAATTAAATTCCCTGCACGAGCAATGCCGTAACCCGCCATATATAGTGATGCGTTTTCATTATCGTTATCACTTAATGTGGTATAAGCAATTTTGCCTGTATTTTTGCAGTTGGATAGCAAGGTGTTTGACATATCTGTACTGAAAGCACAAACATAAACACTTCTTGCTGGGCTTTGCGCATCTATTGTAATACCACCACTAAACGAACACTTGTTGAATATGGTGTTTTTACTGTTATTTACAAAACCACTTAACTGAGCCTTTGCTAACACGCTTGATGTCTTATATATAATGTTAGATGAAATTTTATTTGTAACTTCTTCAAAATAACAATTAGAAACATTTTTTGCAACTTCACTAAAAATTAAATCTTTGTTGCCTGTATTAATATCACACATTAAAAAGCCTGCAAAAGTTATACCTTTTATTGTGCAATTTTCTAAATTAGGTAACACACTGCAACTAAAACCATTATTTGTTGTATATGCACACAACTTGTTTACAGTAATGGTTTTCCCTTCTGAAAATATATAAACATTTTTAATTGTAGATATCGGTGCGGTAAAATCTTCATTCAAAACAATATCATTATTAAGTTTTATATAAGAAATATCAGCATCACATTTTGCGCCATGAACAAAATTATAAAACTGCTCACTACTATCCATTATAAACGGATTATTTTGAGTTCCATCTCCTCCACCATTGTAAAAGCATCTTGCATCAACAACAATTACAAGAGGTTTGCCAATTTCAAAACTTACAGTGTTTGTTTGTGATGGGTCAAAATGCACAACCGCATTTGTTATATTTGTATTATTTTCATCATACAAACCAAGATAGCTATACCCTCTAATTAAATAATTTTGACTATTTAATTGCAAATCTGGACTTGCAATGGTATATGTTGTTATCAAATTTAAATCTGCAACTTGCTCTTCTGTTAAGTTTTGATATTGTATACTATAACTAGTCAATTCAAATTGTGCTGTTAAATTCAATTCATCATAATTACCATATGGCAATGTTAAATTTTTAACTAGGTCTACGCCGTTAACAAGCCAACCCGTAAAAGTGTAATATTGCCTTGTTGGATTGTTAATTGTTATATGCTGATTATAATTATATTCTGTAACATTTGAGCATTCCCCTGGTGCAACATTGATATATGTAATGCTGTATGTAATAGGTCGCCAAATTGCATACAAATGCACATCTGAGCCATTTATTTGACCTTTTTGCTCTGTAGTTAAATCTGGAACGGTTGCATTTGCAGAATAAGCATATCCACAAAATATATAGTGACCTCTAACACCTTCGCTTAAATATTGAATATCAAAATAATCTCTATCATAATAAGTTTCGTCTTCAATAGGCATTGTTATACTGCTAGAACAATTTGCGTGATAATAGATGCTAAACTTTTTAGAAATGTATAACAAGTTGTTACCAAGTAAACGAATATTGTAACCCAAATTTAGTAAATTAAATTCAACACTAGAATGTGGGTCGTATCCACTAACAATTAAAGTGTCTGTATTATCTAATTCGCCAGTAAAGTATAAACTAATTGTTTGCCCAGTCATTAAACTTTCTGAATTATATGAAGCCGATATTGCAACATTTGTTTCTATTGCGTTTAATCTTGATTGAAATGAACATCTGCCATACAAAGTAACACTAGCATCAGCATTTTCTAAAAAACATCTACTGCTTGCAGATATCACCTGGCTAGCATAAAGGCTTAAACTGCCGTATTGTCCGCTTACAGCGATAGCACTTTTTTCTCCTTTTGCATATATAGAGCAATTAGCCATAACTTGCATAGATGCATTATCCACTTTTAGTGCATGACCAACTTGTGAAATAATAGTTGAGTTTGACATTGTTACACTTGAAGAATTTTGAACAACAACGCTGTTATCATACGCTGTAATTTCACACTGATTCATTTGCAAAGAGGTGTTATTGCCACAAAGCAAAATTGCTGGTGCAGTAGCATAGTTTGTTAATATAAAATTCTGCATTACAACGTTTGCCGTATCTGTTATAGAAAAACAGGCGTTACTAGATATGTTAATAAAAGAAACATTGCCACTTAATATATAGTTACCTCTACTTAGTACAATATTGTAGTTGCCAATATCAACATCGTGCAAAAATATCTCTGCATCGCAGGCTTGCTCGCCCCTATCAAGTTCAATTTTTGCAAAAATGCTATCAATATTTGTACTATCGCTTTCAAGCACGTAATAACTGTTATCAGTATAATAACCAAGCAATGAATACCCATCTTGGTTATTTTCTTTTAATATTTCATATCTATACGCCTTAATTCCATCAGCCAAAGCAACATTTTGACTATTTAATATGTTATAGGAAAAAGCACCCACCAGTACCATAAGTGAAAACAATATAATCAACAACAACTTATTACTTTTTAGCATTTTTTCCATTTTATCACCCTACTTTTTAAATTAAGCAAGTTTGAAAAAGTCTTTTAGCCCATCAAGCACAACATCACATTGAGCATGGTCTGGCATTTCTGCAAAAATTCTTACAGCAGGTTCTGTACCACTAAGCCTAATTTGGCACCAGTAGTCATTATCAAAAACCAATTTCAAACCTTCTACATTTACATAACTAATTGCTTTGTGTCCAGCAATTTCTTTTGGAAATAATTCCTCTGTTTTTGTAATTTTATCTATTTGTTGTTTTTTGTTTTCGTCTATTTTATAAGCCCTTTCTACTACTTTAGACTTAAAATTAAATTCTTCTTGTTTTTCTTTTAAAAGTTCAGCAAATGTTTTGCCACTAACAGATAGCATTTCTAAAACTAGCAAACAAGCAATTATGCCATCTTTGCTTGTAACATGGCCATTTAATGCAAGTCCATTAGTTTCTGCACCAAGCAAACAATCATTATGCGCAAACGCATCGCCTATGTTTTTAAAACCGACTTTTGCGTTAATAACTTGTTCATTATACTTGTTGGCAATTTTTTGCACAAGATTTGTGTAAGCGTAATTTCTTACAAATGCGCCTTTCATTTTTTTAGTGCCAACCAAATAATCATATACTAACGGAGCAACAAAACTGCAATCATAATATGTTCCATCGCTATCTACATAACTAAACCTATCACCATCGCCATCAAAAGCAAACCCAAAATCGTATTTGCCTTGAACAACCATTTCTCCTTGTTTTTGCATGTTGGTCTCACTTGGCATTGGTGATGAATGGTCAAAATATGGGTCAACTGTATCACACATAAAGTCAATCTTTTTTAGTCCTATATCATTGAACACTTCTTTTAGAACTTGTGTAGCGCTACCATGCATAGGATTTACAAGCACTTTGCATTTTGAATTTTTTAACGCTTGTATATCAACAAAACTAAACAAACTTTGTTTGTAACTATCTATGTTGACTGTTTTTTGTATTTTACCTTGCTCTAATGCTGTATTATAATCAATTTTTTTAATATTGTCAACTTTTACAGCGTTAGCATAATCCGCTATTTCTGTTGTAATTTCATCTACACATTCATAAGCGCCTCTGCCAAATAGTTTTACACCATTAAAATAATAAGGGTTATGACTTGATGTTATCATAATTCCAAAGTCGCAATCTTTTGTTTCAAAAGATATTAGTGGTGTAAGTGTTGGGTTAACAAAAAACTTAACATCAAATTGGCAAGCAAGCACTTCTATTGCCCATTTAGCATACATATCAGACATAAAGCGGTTATCAAAACCTACTACAACTTTACCGCTTTTAATACCATGCTCTGTTGCATATTTGCATATACCATAAGCAATTCTTTGAACACTTTCCTTTGTAAACTCTTCTCCCATAACAGCCCTAAAGCCACTTGTACCAAACTTAATCATACTTTCCTCCATTCTAAGAATAAACATATTTATATTAATACATTTAGCATTAAAAAGCAAACAAAAACAGTGCAATAATTGTTCAAGTTTTATTTAATTTTAGTTTTTATTTAAAGCAATAATTCATATATGTAAGTATGAATAAAATTTGGTCTTTTGGCTTAATTGCTTCTTTAGTGCTTTTAATATTTAACGGCTCAAACCAAGAAGGCATTTTAGAAATTGCATCTAATAGCATTTATAATAGTTTAAAATTATGCTTTGAACTTTGCCTTGTATATATCTTTTGGTGCGGAGTTTTAGAAATTGTGCAAGAGTTACAAATCCATAAATTTATAGCAAAAAAATCTCAAAATTTGTTATGCAAAATATTCCCCAATTCAACAGTGCAAGAGAAAGAATTTATATCTACAAGTTTATCTTGCAATTTGCTTGGTTTAGGCAACGCAAGTTTGCCTGTTGGTATTAAGGCAATAGAAGAAATGCAAAAAAATAATAATAAAAAAAGTAGCAATATGTTCATTTTACTAAACTGCATAAGCTTGCAAATTATTCCCACAACAATAATGTCTATATTTATATCCCATGGTGGACAAGGCTTTATTAAAATGTGGATAATTAGCATTGCTATTAGCATATTAATAGCAATATTATCTATAGCATTGTGCAAAATACATTCTAAACGGAGTAAATGATGCATTATTTTGTAACGGGGCTGTTAATACTGCTGTTAATTATGTGCATAATAAAAAAGAAAAACGCCTACTCTATTTTTTGTGTAGGCGCTAAAAAGGGCGCTTTGCTTGCATTTGATTTATTTCCCTACATAACAAGCATTATGCTTTTTATTTCTTTTATGCAAATCAGTGGAGCAACATCTATACTTATAAAAGTTCTTTCCCCTATATTGAACTTTGTTGGCATTGCGCCAGAGTTATGTGAATTTGTTTGTTTACGGCCATTAACTGCAAGTGGTTCTTTAAGCATTATTTTTGGCTTAATAGACACATATGGGGCAAATAGCCTAATAACAAAAACGGCATGCTTAATGTACTTAACAACAGAAAGCGTTTTCTTTTCTTCTGCAATATACTTAAGTAAAACAAAACAAGCAAATCCGCTTTTTGTTGTATCTCTTTCATTTTTTCTATGTTTTTTCGCTATGATACTAAGTGCAAATCTCGCAAAAATTCTGTTATAAAAAAGTTTGGCAAATTTAGCCAAACATTTTTACTCTTATTAATTGTTGTTATTATCTGATGATTTTTTTAATATTTCGCTTGCTAACTTTTGCGCCGGAGTGTAACCTAAATCACAAGCCCTAATTAAAAAGCGTTTAGACAAATCTTCATCCGCCTCAACAGCATCATCGTCTTCTTTTGCATACAATATGGCAAGCATAAGCATTGCTCTAGGGTCACCAGCGTCAGCACTTTCTCTAATATAAGAAAAACCTTTTTTCCTTTCTTCGTTATCTTCGCTTGTAATAAACAACTTAAAGCCATATTCAGCTTGTCCGAATTTAGATTCTAATTCAACAGATTCTTTTAATAACTCTTCACTCTTTTTCTCGTCAAAAGAAACACCACCAGCGCCAACAGCGTACATTGTTGACAAATAGAATACCGCATCTGGATATTTCTTTTGAGCAAGCAATTTAATTAATTGAGCCCCTCTCTTTTCATCTTTTTTAACATAAATACCTTCAAGGTAACATAAAGCCATTCTAAAAATAGCAGTTAAATTTCCCTTTCTACTAGCATCTAGCAAATATTTAAAAGCTTGCTTTGTATCTCCAGCCAAAAATAAATCTGCAGAATACTCAAGCATAGAATTAACTTCTTGCTTTGCACTTAATTTAGCCCACACTTCATTTGCCTTTTGTTCATCTTCTGTTGTTCTAAAACCTACATATTTGCAACAAGCATACTTAAACAATTCAAAATCGCTTGAGAACTCTTCACTTACAAGTTCAGGATTAAATTCGTCAAACTCGTTAGTTTCTCCTAATAGATAATGTGATTTTAATTCAATTTCTACGCTAGACCTAGATGCAGCGTGTATATCTTTTAATAAATCTTCTGTGTTCATTTATTTTACACTCCTTATTACATAGTCGTAATTTCTCATGTATAAGGATAACATATTTATTTACTTATTAAAAGCGTTTGATATTAAAAATTAAAAAATTTTTACTAATTTTGTCTTTGATTTGTTTTTCTAATTTTATTTTTTATAGCATTTTTAAAATAACTACTCGTAATTTTGATTTTGATTTAAATATAACATTTAAACGCATTGCTTTAAAGCCTACGTTTAATTACGCCAGGTTTGCATCTTCTAAACAACATTTAACATTGTAATCATTCTTTACATCCATTACTAGGTATTTAATAAACCCTTTAGCAGAAAAATCTTGCCTTAATCTTTTAATATACATTTCTTTATTTGCTCTCAATGCAACTCTAACATTTCTCTCTATGCTATTAACATTTTTATTGTGTATCTGTGCTAATTTTGCATACGCAGTACCAGATATATTATTCACAGATTCTTGCTTTAATAAAAAATAACAAATAGCATCTCTTATGTAATTAAATCCACTGTATTTAGTATTAAACCCAGCTCCTAGCAAATATGCAGATACTTTTCTACTTAAATTTTTAATGTATCTTTCTTCCATAGCTAAATCGTTTGGCGCCTTCTCTTTAAAGAATAGTTGCTTATCTTCTACCATCTTTTTAAATTGTTCCATTGTTACAGAGCCACTAAAACCTTTATCGCTTATAATAATTTTTTTATCATTACTTATATATGGCAAAAAATTCTCTTTAAATTTCACAAAATCCTCAACATCATCGCCTCTTGCATTTTGTAAAATCAATACAAACATTCTTATATTGTTAAATTTACTAAAACTCGCTTTTATTTGTTTTTCACTTTCACACATACATGTTTCGTAACCTTCAAGTTCCAACAACTTACAAACTTCCATACTTTTCTTTTTATCCTTTGATATAACTTCTACTATACACATAACATTTTTCTCCCCTTTTCTGTTTTGCTCCTCCCAATATAATACAAAAAAATCCACATGTCAAAAAATTTTTATCATTTTTTACAAAATTACTCTTAATATTTTAAAAAATTTACAAAAATATACTTCTTCTTACATTTATTTACAAAAATTGACACGCTTTAAAAAGTTATAACTATGCCACATTTTCTCAAAAACCTCTTTTCAGCAAATGTTTATAAACAAATTTTAATAAAACACTTGATTTTTTTAATTATTTATGTTAGCATAACTCTTGTAATTCAACATTATAAGAATTACCTTATCTAATTACATACTTTGGTGAGATGGCTGAGCGGTCGAAAGCGGCGGTCTTGAAAACCGTTGATGTTAATAGCATCCTGGGGTTCGAATCCCTATCTCACCGCCAAGAGAGAGTCATACGAAACATTTAGAAATAAGTGTTTCGTATTTCTTTTTACATGACTGTTTTGGAATAGTTATTCCTTTGAAATCTCTAAAACAGAAAATCCATCTCGTCTAAATTGGTTAAAGCAAAAACAGATAAGTTTGGAAACTTTTGTAAATAGAGATCTTTAGAAATATCTTCCAAAAAGTATGAAATATTATTAAATTGTGTTATAATGAAGAAAATTTTAAGTGAGGTATTTTTATGACTATATTTTATGGAGTTGCTTGCATATTATCTTTACTTTTTCTTGTAGGATATTTTTTTGTGAATAATAAGCAAAACAAGTGGATAATGTGTATTTTTGTATCAATATTTGTTTGTAATTCAGGTTATTTAATTACTTCTATCTCAAAAAGCCTGACACTAGCGCTTGTTGGCAATTCCATAGCATATTTAGGCAATGTGTTTCTTCCATTTTTTATGTTTATGCTTATATTAGATGTTTGCAACATAAAACATAGTAAAGTTCTTAAATATATACTACTTGTTATTAATCTTGTTATGCTATTTATTGCAACCACGGGAGGATATCTGCCTATCTATTATAAAGAAGTATCACTTGAAATTTTGGATGGTGGATCAAGGTTAGTAAAAGAATATGGTGTATTACACAATTTATATTTTGTGTATTTGGCAGGATATATAACAACAATGATTGTTGCAATCACCTATTCTGTTGTCAAAAAGAAAACCAACTGTAAAATGCAAGCCATATTTTTGTTGGTAATTGTTATTGGTAATATGCTTGTTTGGCTTATTGAACAATTTGTTGAACATCAATTTGAATTTCTTTGCCTTTCGTATATTATCAACGAAATGTTACTTTTACTTATGTATGGCATCTTGCGAGAATATGAAAAGAAAATAAGCACGCACAAACAAGAAAGCACTCATTCTGCCAATTTGTCGATAATAGATTTTGACGACAAATTTAGCGAAGAACAGATTGCGATAATATTTGAAAAATGGGGAAAAATAAACAGCCTCACCAAGAGAGAAAAAGAAATTTTGAAACATATGCTTCTTGGTGAAAAGCGAAAAGATATTGCAGTCAACTTGTTTATCTCCGACAGCACTGTCAAAAACAATATTACAAATATTCTAAGCAAACTTGCAGTTGCCAATCGGGAAGAATTGTGCAGAACTGCCAAAAAATTTATTTAACATATATTACAATCCAATGGCGTTATGTTGTTGGATTTTTTATTGAATAACAAAAAATGTGGTTTATAGGACATTTTAGGACTGAATTTATGCAAAAAAGGGGACTAAATAGGACTGATTTTTTATAACAAAACTTTAAAATCTATGATAGAATATTAGTGTAATCTAAAGTAATTTCTATTTTGGATAATAAAAAAAAGAAAAAAGGAGAAAATTATGACAAAGAAAAAATCTTTATTAACATTTGTGTTTGCAATTTGCTTGATGATTCCAGCAATGTTTATGCTCACTGCTTGTGGACACAATCACAAAGCATTAGCAGAATGGCAAAGTGACGCAACATATCACTGGCATGTTTGCGAAGACAAAAACTGCAAAGAACAACTAGAAAAAGCAGAACACGTTTGGGACGAGGGCGTTATTACAACACAAGCAACCGACACAACAGAAGCGGTTAAAACTTTCACTTGCACAGTGTGTGAAAAAACAAAAACAGAAAATGTTGCAAAACTAGATGCGGGATTAAGTTTTAGTGCTTCTTATAATCCATCAAAGGAGTATAATGTCAATTATGCAGAAGAACCAGTTTTAGGTGTGGATTATACTTGTGCTAGTGACGGCACAGTTACTTTTGAATGGTATGAAAAAATTGGTGAAACATTTAGTAGTGAACCATTGACCGACGCGATGGGATTGTGCACACCTTCTGAAGTTGGAACATATAAATTGGTTATGAGTGTTGCAGAAACAAAAAATTATGCTTCTGCAAAAGTTGAAAAAGAAGGAATTGTTATTTCACCAAGACAAATAACCATTACAAACACAAATTTAACAAAAGTTTATGGAACAAGTGGGGAAATAGACAATTGTTCCTTCGGATTAGATGAAATAATTTATAAAGTATCCACAGAGGAAGGTGGTCTCAATGCAGCAGAAGGATGTGAACTTTATTTAAAAGTACAAATGGATAGTAAAAATGTTGGCGCTGATATTTTAAATATGGGATTTGTAATGGAAGGTTTTGAAACTTTGAACTATGTACTTGCAAATGCAGATGAAATCACAGCAGAAATCACCAAAAAAGAAGTAACAGGAAACTTTGATTTCTCAACAGTTTACAGTGGAAATTTTGGCGCTGTAATGGCAAAATCATGGGACGAAGATAGTTTTTACAACGAAGAATTTGCAAACTTGTTTGTTGCAGATGATAAAGTATACATCTATAAAGGCGATGTTTGTGATGTTACAAATGGAGCAAAAGAGTGGACAAATGCCACACTATATGGCGATGATGCAGAAAATTATGACATCAGCAAGTTAACATTAACTTATGAAATCAAACACGCAACACTAACATTTACACAAGCAACATTAACAAAAGAGTATGACACAACATCAACATTTACTTACACATTTACCACAGAAGATGGCCTAAAAAATGGAACAACTTGCACATTAACTTTCAGTGTTAAAGATGCCGACGACAATGATATTAAAAATATTGGCGAATATACAAACTTTGTTGTTGATGACCAAAATGCAACCTTAAGCAATAGTAACTATAAAGTTGATTATTCAAATTCACCTATTTTTACAAATACTAATGGCGAACTTGTTATCACTCCAAAAGTAATTACAGAGTTAGACATTATATTGAGTGTAAGAACAGGAACTTCTGCTCAAGTAAACCCAATAGTTCCAGTTGGAAACACTACAGAAAATGTATTCTTCAAAATAACAGTTACAAGTGAAAGCGTATGGGACCATGCAACAAAGTTAACTTTGGTGCTTGAAGAACCTTTGTCAACTCAAGCAATGATTGAAATTGTAAATGACACAAATTATACTCTTTCAAAAAAATTTATTGGCACATTAACAATAACTGCATAGGAATCGTAATTCTATTAAAAAATTATAAAAGTAAGCAAATTTATATTTAGAACGTATTAACAAAAATCCACTGTGGTAAAGCGGTGGATTTTTAATAGAACTGATGATTTTTTTAGTGTTTTACTTTAGATAATTAAAAAATAAGAAAAAACTTAATTAAAACTTTTATTCGTGAAATAATATTGTATAATGTAAAATCATTATAACTTACAACTTTACTTCTTTGACACCAATAAAAACTCTTGATACAATGTTAAAAGAAGTTGAAGAAATAGAATGTGAAATAAATAAGCAGTTAGATGTTGCTATAAAAAATGATATTGTTTCGTATAAAAATTCTTGCATTCCGCCAGAAAATTGTCGTTTGAACTCAAACGCCAATTTTTTGTTTTTATCATAGAATTTTTCCTTGCCACTGACTTAAAGAACTTTGCCGAATCAAATGGCAACTTTTCTAACCTGTCAGCAAATGAAGTTTACTCTCATTTGCAATCCAATCAATAAACACTGCAAAAGGAAGACCTTGAAATACAGTTCTTCCTTTTTTATGTTAAGTATATACAAATAATTAAAAATATGCTATAATGCAATATATACAAAGGAGAAAATTATGTATAATTATAAAAATTCCAAAGCAAACATTATTAATATATTGAACTCAACTACTAAAATTGAAGAAAGTTCCTATATACCAAAAGCAGATGAAAACTTTACTTATGATAATGGTATATTTGCATGGACTGGAGCAATTTTTATTGATATTGTAAATTCTTCAAATTTACTTGATAAAAAAGATGAAAAATTGGCTAGATTAATGAGAGCTTTTACTTCAGAAATTATAACAATCTTTCAAGACTTTGATAAATATAGACAAATAGGAATTCGTGGGGATTGCGTTTATGCAATATATTCTGTACCAACCAAAGATGATGTTGTAGAAATGTTTAATATTTCATACAAGCTAAATACTTTTATGAAAATGTTTAATGTAATTATCAAATCTTATGGATATCATGAAATTAAAGCCGGAATAGGATTGGGTTGCGATAAGGATTTAATAATTAAAGCCGGAAGAACTGGAACAGGAATTAATGACAAAATTTATATTGGGAATGCCATAATAGATGCTTGTAATTATGCCTCTGAAGGAAACAGAAATGGTATTGAACCTATAGTAATGAGCACTTGCGTATATGACAATATAATTGAAATATTAAAAAAAGAAAATCCTAACTACGAAGCATGGATTAAGGCAAAGAAGAATAATACATGGTATGATAGTCATACTGTAAAATACTATCATTGTGATATTATTCAAACTGATTTTAATAATTGGATTAATAACGGGTTGAAAGATTAATATGAAAGATAAAAAAGAAAAGTTTTATACAAAAGACGAAGCATTTAATATATTAAATAGAATTGATATGTGGATTGGAAACTGTGATACAAAGTTTTCCATAACTCTTGCATTACTTGGAATATTTTTTGGCTTAACAATTAATGTTTTTACAATATTTACTAATTTGCATAATACTATTAC
>CAVFEO010000010.1:0-3376 GCA_963621425.1 bacterium
CGATTATGCTGTTGTTGAAATTGATAATATTGATTTAAAATTAGAAGATGTCAAATTGCCAATAGATTTTATTCAAGAATTAAAGAAATCTGACAAATTAAAAGAAGAAAAGCTATATGAAAAACAAGAATTTAAAGTTTTGAATTTGGCAGAATGCGATGTTGTGGAGTTACTTGTTGAAGATGAAAAGTATTCTAAATTTGGGATTCATAAGGGCGATGTTGGGGTCGTCGCAATAGATTATGCTACTAACGATTCAATTTTGGTTGACTTTTCCAGGGTTGATAAAAACGGCAAATATTACGGTGATTGCATTTCTGTTAAAATACAAGATTTAAAAATTCATAATTTTGTACCTAAAGATTGATATTTCCAAGAATAATTACAAATAAAAACGACTTAGGGTAAAGCATAAGTCGTTTTTAAACAAAAAAAGTACCACGTGGGTACTTTCTGTGTGGCTAAAGATGAGTGGACTCTGGTCTAGCGCCCCCACCTCAAGCCAAAACAAGTTTGGCAAATAACGCTAACGCTTATTGCAGGTACCCTGATTGTGTCACCTTTAGTGCCACAAGTTGCTAAACGCAACTATAAAGGTGGGGAATTAGCAACAAAAAAAGTACCTTATAGGTACCTTTTATGTGGTAGGATTGAGTGGACTCGAACCACCGACCCCCACCTTATCAGGGTGGTGCTCTAACCTGCTGAGCTACAATCCTATATCTATGTTTTAACGACTTTAACATCTGTCTTATAAAAATAAATGGTGGAGATAATCGGGATCGAACCGATGACCTCCTGCTTGCAAGGCAGGCGCTCTAGCCAGCTGAGCTATACCCCCATAAATTCTATACAAAGCATATGCTTAAAAAGTATAAGCGATATAATACTATCATTGTTTTTGCTCTTTGTCAAGATTTTTTAGTTATTTTTATAAAATAATTTGGCTATGTAAGAATAAAAACACCTCAAAAAAGGTCAACTTTATTGAGGTGTTTTTATTCTTAAGAACTTGTTTTAATGGATTAATATAAAGAATATAGCACAAGTTGCAGTTATCATTAAAGCTGTTAAAACTGTGAGTATTATGCCCCAAATTTTAACTTTAGATATATCAGAATGGATTGATATAATTGCATTTATCAAACCCACAATATTTAGCGCGATTGCTACTAAACCAATAAGTATACATAATGGAAGCAAAAATATTGCTAAAAGTCCAGTAGCATCTCCAGAGATTATTAATTGATATGTTGAAAGCAGGTATAATAAATAGAATCCAAAAACTATTGCTCCAATAACTGTAAAAATTGCACTTATAGAAAGTGGTACTTTACGCTTTTTTTGAGGTTTTGCAAGCTCCTTAGCAACAGGCTCATCTTGTTGTTGAATAGCGGTATTAATTTGTTCATTATTTTGAACACTGTTTTCGTTATTTTCCATAATATTCTCCTTAATTGTTTATTTTATTTTTTATTAAATTTTTAAAATTAATTTCTTGCATAATCATCTTTAAAGTTATCAATTGCTATAATAACTGCAACCAAAAATGGCATATTTTTTTCTTCAGCTTCTAAAATAAAAGAATCATTAACAATAGCCATTTTTTGACATATATTGCCTATTTTTTCGCCATTTCTAATAACATCTAAACCGGCATCAAAGAATGACTTACCAGTAATTTCCATTTCTTCACCATAACCTTCTAAAGTAAAAGTTTTTTTACCGAAAGACAAAACGGATTTAAGTCTTGCGATTTTTTGACCCTGCTCATAAATAAACACAGATGGCATAATAAATTTCCAAAACTTATTTCTTACCATATAAAGTTTTTGTCCATTCATATCATAGATATTTTTCTTTTTTGTAAAAGAGAAAACTTTTCCTTTAACTTTAAGTATTTCTTTTCCTTCAGAATCTTTTACTGTACTACCACCGCCCCAAGAGAAGAATTTGTTTTTTATATATACTATCATTTGTACCTCCTAAAATGTTAGAATATAATTATTGGTTATCACTCTTAGTTGTTACTTGCTATTAACCCAACTGCTAATATAATAATTAAAATAAGGATTATAGCTGTTATAATTTTTGCAATTTTTAACTTTTTTAAGCGTTGTTTTGCAATATTGTCTATATATATTTTATTACTTATTGTTTGATACGAGCCATCTGTTTTAATTGTTGATTCGCCTTCTTTATTCACACCAATCAATGTGTTAATTTCAAAGTTTGTGATATCTTTATCTAAATTTACATTAAATTCACAATCTTTTACAATAAAACTTTTATCAAATTTTTTATCTAAAATGCCGAATAAGCTTATTATAAAGAATATTATGTTAGATATAAACCAGTGCTTTGTATTGATGTCTAAATAATTAATTATTTTAACATTCGCAATATTTGATTCTGTTTTGTGGATGTAGGTGTAGTTGCCGTATTTATCTTTAGTAAATTTTACTTTTGAGCCGTCTACCGTTATTGTTGTGTTTTTCGCATAACCCATTTTAATTTTTAAATTTAATTGTTTCATTATCCTCTAGCCCCCAAAAGTAATGCTATTATTATGACAGCAATAATGCCTATTAATATTGAAGAAAATACTATTCTAGGTACATTTCTATTACCTTTATCTAAGCAAAGAAGAACAAGTGAGGCAATTGCAAAAAATAGGGTAAGTGGGGCAACAATTGGAAGTGTAGAGTTAATAAAATTCAATATTCCATCGAAGTGTTCTGATGCATCGAACAGCGAACCATAATTTGGAATATACATAAATACAAATCCAAGAGTTAAAAGAACAAATAATATTAAAGCAAGAAAATATAATATTTCAAATACAAAAAACATAAAAGAAGAAACTAAAAAAAGTATACCGATAATTGTGTAATTAGAAAAAATAATTCCTAATCGTGTTAAGTTTTTTTGTACAGCCATTTTAGAAGGCATATCTTTATGGGATGGTGTTGCAGGTGTTGTGCTATTTTGTTGTATAGAGTTAGTTTCTTTAATTATAGGATTTGATTGTGTGCTTAATGAATCTTGGCTGTTGGTTTTGGACTTAGGAGAATTATCTTTTGTAGAATTAGAAAAAACGCCAGAATCAGATAATTCTGTTTCTTCAAAAATATTATCGTCCATAGTTTACTCCTTTATGTTTATTTCATGATAATATTATCATAATTTTAATTTTAATGCAAATAAATTAATACACATTTGTTATTCTTGCAACTAGTATGCGTTAATTTTAGTATTTAAAACATAATTAAAATTAAAAAAGAAAACCATAATTTTTTGATTATGGTTTTCTTTTAACTATTTTTATCGGATGTTTTCATTAATATTAATGTTTTGTTGCGTAACTGCTTTAGTT
>CAVFEO010000010.1:3386-4267 GCA_963621425.1 bacterium
TTTCATAAACAAGCCATATAACATTTATCCTTTTAGTGTCTTCTGCGGGCATTTTGCCAGGCCAACCGTTAGTAAAAATAATTTTGTTTATGGATTGATTATTACTAAATTCTCTAACGGCAACGTCAAAGTTTGTTCCACTGCCTAATCTTGTTATAAAAATATTATCTATATCTTTTTCTTTTGTGATATTTATAAATTTGTCATTAGGTGTTACGCCATCAGCAAAAAAAACATCTTGTTCTAAATTCGCATTTATAATAGCGTCTGTTGCAATATTCCATAAATGTAAGTTTTTTAGTGAACCATCGCTATTTTTTAGTCTAAACATATGCTGAAATTTTATATGCATTAATTCGTGGGCGACTACAAAAAGCTTATCGTTTTCAGATAAAGAAGCAATATAATGGGGGTCAAAAAATATATTGTTGCCATCGGTGGCTGCTGTATGGAATTCTAATTCGCTGTTAAAATAAAAATTAGTGTTTGCCAATTGGCTTGCAAAACACGGATATTTTTTTATAACAGCAGTTTTTAAATTAATTAATATTTGTTCATTATTTACCATAACAGTTGTTCTCCAAAAACTATATACACACAATGCAGTGTTTATATATTTGTGTATCTATTTTCACAAGAGAAGATGTGTTTTGAACAGTTAAAATAATTATGCAATTATTAGGTAAAACATAATTATATAAGCATCTATCTTTTATAATAGGTAAAAATCTTTTTTGTTTTTCTTTGCTAATTAAATCAAAGTTTTTAATTACAAAATAACATTTATCATATTTTTTAGTTAGTTCATTAATTTTGTTTGCAAATGGAGGTAGGGGGTTTGTAAATAAAAATTTGTCACTCACATTCGTTTCCATAGAAAC
>CAVFEO010000010.1:4277-11516 GCA_963621425.1 bacterium
TTGTAAAACTATTGCGCAAACGGCAAAAATGCCTATCTGTAAATCAATTAAAGTTTTATTCATTTTTTTACCCGCATTTAACCCGAAATGTTTTTTACAATTATTATTATAACATGCATTTTTAAAAAATAAATATGCAATTAAAAAAAATGGTGTGGATGCACCATTAAATGTATTAATCTTGTTTCTTACCACAAAAGCTACAAAACTTTGCCTCTTTTGTAATTTTTTTACCGCAGTCAGAGCAGTATTTGTATTCTTTTGGTTCTTCTTTACTATCAAAAGCTTCTGCAATTTTTCTAATAGAATCACTATTAGCATCAACAGCTTCATATATGCTCTTTTTATTGTTTTTTAATGCTTGGCTAGAGCCTTTAATACCTATATCAGAAGCTGTTTCAGATATAGAAGTTAAATCATCTTTATTTTCTTCTATAATGTGCTTGTTCAATTTAATTGATGCACTGCTAATTTTATCCATAAACCCAATAAAGAAAAAGAAAGCAGAAAACATGATAAGTGCAATACCACCAAAAATAGTACCGTTTTTTGCAGAACTTGCTTCAAACCAGTTGCTTGCGCTCATTTCTGGTACTGGAGAGCTAAGCCCAACAACTAATAAAACAGCGCCAGCGATGACAAAAATAAATGCAATAACTCTAAATATCATTAGCATTTTTGGAGCCTTTTTTTTGTTTGGTTTATTTGTGCTTTCTTTATTTTCGTTATCGCCATCATCTATATTAAACATAATATTTTATCCTCCGCATATTTAATTATTAATAGCATACATAAAATAGCATTAAAAGTCAATTTTTTTTAAAACAACATAAAATATTATTTTTTTATGGCTTTTCTGTTTGAGATTGCAAAATATGCTCCAAATTCAAATCGTCAATAACTCTTGCAATTTTGTTGCATAAAAGTTCAGAAAAAGATGAAGTATCTGCTTCGACCATTATTCTAATATATGGTTCTGTTCCTGAAGCTCGCATTACAATGCGCCCATTATCTCCTATAGATTTCCTCATCTCTTTAATGTAGTGCTGCAATTTTTCGTTATTAATAATGGCTGTTTTATTAAACACTTTTACATTTATTAAACACTGTGGATATATTTTTATGTTTTTAAAAAATTCGTGCAATGGCGTGTTTTTTGTTGAACAAATGCTAGCAATATTTAATGCATTTAAAATCCCGTCACCAGTTTGAAGTAAATTAGCTGAAATAATGTGCCCAGATTGTTCGGCGCCCAAAATTAAATTGCAATTTTCAATTTCTTTGCTTACATTTTTGTCGCCAACATCAGTTCTTATTAAATTAATTCCTTGTTCATTTAAAGCACGCTCTATTCCAATATTTGTCATAACAGTACCAACAACGCAATTATTATTCAAAACACCTTTTTCTTTGTATATTGTTGCTAGCATATATAAAAGCATATCGCCATCAATTACCTTTCCATTTTTATCAATCGCAATAACTCTGTCGCCATCGCCATCAAAAGCAAACCCAATATCGGCTTTATGTGTTGCAACAGAAGCACATATGTCATCAAGGTGCAATGAGCCACAGTTGTAATTTATGTTTAATCCGTTAGGTTTTGCATTAATAGTAACAATGGTTGCGCCAAGTTGTTTAAAAATATTTGGTGCTATAGAGTAGCAAGCTCCGTTTGCACAATCTAGCACAATTTTTAATCCATTTAAATTTACATCTTTAAAAATATTTAGCACATAATCCCTGTAAATATTTGCAAACGCTTTGCCGTTTATTACAAAGCCTTTGTGTTCTGCAATTATATTCTTATTAGAATTGATAAAGTTCTCAATGCTATTTTCTTGTTCTTCTGTTAATTTCTTGCCATTTTTACTAAAAACTTTTATTCCGTTATACTCGTAAGTGTTATGTGATGCAGTAATAACAATGCCGTAATCAAAGTGTAACAACTTTGTAAGGTATGCAATACATGCGGTGGGGCAGATGCCTACATTTATTATCAAACAGCCAGCATCGCTAGCGCCTTTAATTAACGCGTCTGTAAGTGCTTGGCTAGACGCCCTTGTATCTTGCCCTATGATAATGTTTCCACTAAAAGAATTTCCGCAAGCGTATGCTTCTTTGGTTGTTAGCTCTTCGCCATATTTTCCTCTTATGCCATCGGTACCAAATTTAATTGCCATTTTTTATTCCCCCTTGTATCTATCTTTAGCATAATTGTGTTTTATAGTTTCCCGCGCTCTGCCTATAACAAAATCATCTTTTTGTGTGCTTTGCGTAATTGTTGTTCCCGCACAAATATATGTTCCGCTTGCAATTGTTATTGGTGCAATTATGTTGCAGTTGCAACCAATAAAACAGTTGTCGCCAACTTTGGTTTTGTGTTTTTGCTTGCCGTCATAATTTACAAAAATTGCTCCACATCCAATGTTGCACCCAAAGCCAATTTCCGCATCGCCAATGTATGCTAGGTGGCTTGCTTTGCTTTTTTTGCCAATGCAAGAATTTTTAACTTCAACAAAGTTGCCTATCCTGCAACCACTTTGTATTGTGCTTTGTTGTCGTATGTGCGCAAAAGGCCCAACAATAACATCATCTTCAACTAGACTGTCTTCTATAAAACTGCATTTAATTTCGCACCGCTCCCCAATGCAAGAGTTTTTTATTGTAGAGCCCGGATATATAACCGTGCCCGCACCCACACTGCATTTGCCAAAAAAATGCACATTTTTATGTATCACCGCGCTTTTATCTATGGTAACAAAATTCTCCCTTTGCATCCGCACCCCTTTAACAATATTTTCCTATGCTAAATTTCGCTTTATTGTTAATAGTATTTTATTACCGACCCCCAACTTTTGTGAAATGCGGTATTTTATAAGTTGTGAAATATTGCTTATTATTTTATAAAAACTAGTGCAAAATTTGTCGAGATGTGTTATAATAAACACACAAAGGATTTTAAATATGGAAGAACTTAAGATAACTGAAACTTATATTGTTGAAAAGATTAAAGAATTTTTGATTAATAAAGAAAATGGCAACTGGCACGAAGCAAAAACCAAAACCGCAAATTTACATGGTCATGGCGCAGATATTGTTTTGACCGGTGGTAAATTAAATGGCGAAAGGTTTATTATTGAATGTAAGGGTAAATCTTATGCAAAATCTGCAAGGTCAATAAACAAAGAAGGGTGGCTAAACGCTTTGGGACAAATCATTACTCGTATGAATACCAAAAGAGTAATAAATAAAGGCGCGCAAAAGGGAAATATAAACCGAGCATATAAGTATGGTTTGGGTTTGTACAAAGAAGCCGCAGAAGTCGCATTAAGAAGAATCCCTAAACAAGTAGCCAAAATCTTAAACTTATATATCTTTTCTTGTGATGATAGTGGAAATATCCAAATGTTCACGCCATCACAGTTTAAAGAAAAATAGAACTACAAAGGAGAAAAAATGGCAGAAAAAATAGAATATGAGGACAAATTAGAAATTGATGCGTTTGTAGAAGAACTTAAATCTTATAGGAAAAATTTTTTTCGTAAAGAATTTTACAAAGCAGATATGGCTGAAGTTTTAGATCAAACAATTGATAATTTTCAAACTTATCAATTTTCGAAAGTTTTGATTTGTTATAACAAACTTCATAAATATGTAGTTGGAATATTAAATGACAATTCATATTATGAATATGATGTGATTGAATTAAGAGATTTGATTATCAAATTAAAGAAATTAACTGATGATTTTATAAAAAAGGGTCTTGATAATTATCAAGAAGAAGATATTGAACTTTCGGAAAAAGACAAATTAAAGTTGCAAAAACAAAAAGCAGAAAAAGGATTGAAAGAGTTACAAGAAAAAAACATGCCTTACTTAAATATGGCGTTGGGCATAACTCTAGTTATAATGTCAATTGTTTTTATGTGTATTCCTTCGTTTTTTGATAATCCAGTTCTTCTATATCATATTTGTGGCGGAATGTTAGTTTTAGGAATGTTTTTACTAATTGGTGAGATAGGCGTTAGGCAAACACTAGGATGGAATGGATATACGGAAAAGATAAATAGTAAAAAAGCTTTTACAATTTTATTTGAAGCTGTTGCACTTATGATTCCGTTAACTGCGTTATTCTATTTCTTTTCTCAAATTTTAATAATTAAGATTTTGTTTTTTATCCAAATATGGTTTTGCTCTACATTAATGATTAATGGAATAGCTTTATTGTTAGTTACAAATATATCTAAAAATAAAGAAAAGAAATTTAATATTTGGAGTTTTGTTTTTGGAGTGATTACTATTTTAGGATTTGTAATACAATTATTGCAATTGTTTAAAGTTTTGTAGTTAAATAAAAAGACCTCTTTCTTATGGGCTTTTTATTTTTAAAACAATGTATATTAAAATCAGCGACAACCACTTGTTTTTGTGCTATAATTTTATTTGCGATAATAAAAAGATTGATGAATATGAAAAGAAATTAAAGGGGTATTAATATATGAGTTACAATGTTGATAGCGTGAAATATGCTAAATGCCCTTGTGGTAAGGGTGTTGTTAGAAGAATTATAGAGTCAAACGATTGGTTTCAAACAAGAGAAAGTGTTGATATTTTATGCGAAAGTTGTAAAAAGAACTACGAGTTGATTAGTGAATATTTTTGCCCTAAGCCAAAACATGACTATACAATTTATTATTGTAAAAGCAAAAACAATGGAGAAAAAATCAAATTGGATTTATAAGTATATGAAATTATATGCAAATAGCACAGCTTTAGGAAAAATAGGGGAGAATTAGAGCGATTTTTGGGAAAAGAAAAGGCCAGCGTTGTGCTGGTCTTTTTATTTATTCAAAATATGTAATGCGATATGTGTCGTTTAGAGTTCCTTCCACATGGCTGTGGTGTACAATATCAACCGTTCCATAGTCTTCATACACATGTTTATATTCAATATAATTGTTACTATATATTTTTATTTGAATAATATCTGTGTAGAATCCATTATATGTATATTTATAATAATGATAAGCTGGGCCAGTGGATTTTTTATAATATATTTTTATAATTTCTGATTGCGCTTGCTCTATGGATATTTGTTTATTGTTACTAAACGACATCACGGTGGATACAGATGCCGAGCCATAAAGCTTGTTTTGTGCATTATTAAATTCTTCTTCGGTACATTCTTCCTCGGTATATGAGAAATAAATACGAGAATAGCTGTTAGAGGAAGGACATTCAAAAGCCTGTACCTCGGTCCAGTTTTTTACGACATTATATTCGATTTGCATGTTTGGATTGTTTCCACAGCCGGTGAAGCAGAGTGGGAGAATAACTAGCGTTAAAGCAGTAAAAATACTAAATAATTTTTTCATGATAGGACTCCTTTTTTATACTCTAATGGTAACACAATAAATATAATAAAGCAAATACATATGAAAGGAAAATATAAAAAAGCCCATAAAATGGGCGTTTTAATGGAGCTGATGACGGGAATCGGACCCGTGACCCCCACCTTACCAAAATTGAAAGGATTGTTTTTATGGTTAAATAACCTACATTTAGTGTTCTAATTTTAATTTTATACAATATATTGTAGTTAAAATTTGCAATTTTATCGGTTTGATTAAGTAATTTTCATAATTTGTAGACAAATTTGTAGATTATTTGTAGATTTTTTGTAGACAAAATATAAATCCTAATATAGATTTTTATTCTTTTTTTATACAAATATTTCTGTTTAGTGATATAATCATAATTGACAGAAGTGAGGTAGTTATGAAATATTTTGTATCATCAGATATTCATGGATTTTTTGATGAGTAGATGTTGGCTTTAAAGAGAGAAAATTTTGAGAAAGTAAAAGACTGGTAGCTTGAAAAAAATAACTGATAAATGGGCTTGACTTTGGTGGGGTGCTGTGAGATAATATTATTGAAAAGTGATTGGAGGTTAAGTAATATGTTTTTTGGGTGGTGGAGGAAGAAAAAAGAACCTTTAAATTGTAAAAGTGTATTAATTATAACAAATTTGCGTGAAGATGAAGTGGCTTATTTGAGCCAACATCCTGATGATAGAAACATAATAAGTCAAATTATTTCTCCGCTTGCAATTATTGATAACGATAAACAAATAAATAGTGCAAAAATGTCTTTTTGGCGTGATGGAGAAATGTTTAAAAATTTAAAACCTGGTACAGTATATAAAGTATATTATAGAAATTTTGAAGCACCAGATTCTAGAGTAAATTATCCAAACAGTTATTATTTAGAAAGAATGGAAGAATACAAAGAAAATGATTCTTATGTAAAAGCGCTTGTTAAAGAGGCTGTTCGCCAAGAGGAAGAGGCGAAAAAGGCGAGAGAAGAAAGGCTTGAGGATAACAGAATAAGAAGAGAGCAATTAACGAAAGAGTTGGAAAGGATACGAAAAGAAAAAACTTTTGATTATAAAGGTACGACATTTGATATTGATGTCGCAGATGGTGTTTGGCTGGATGTTAATGAAGATGACGAATATGAGGGCGAAAAAACTCTTGTAAAAGCGTTTGCAGACAATAAAGATGAAATTATTGGAAAGGCTATTAAAAAAGCTGTTGAAGAACTTTTGGACAATGCAAAAGATTGGACAGATAACCAAAATTTAACAGAGCAAGAATTTATAGATAACTTACTAGCACAACCATTTACTGTTCATATAGAGGCAGAAGACTCTTATGAAATATGGTTTTGGACAAACGAGATGTTTACAGACCACAATTTGGTTTGTTATATTGATAATGGAACTTGTGAAAGTGTCTGCATTGAAGGATAATCTTAATAAAAAAAGTAGAGCTTTGTTGCTCTACTTTTTTTTGGTGCACCACAAAAAGACTAAATCGAAACCGATCTAGTCTTTTTAATTTTCTAATTATTTTCTGATTTTAGTTTTTGTAATCGATTTATTTCTTCAGGTAATATATAAACGTATTCTATAATATATTTTACAATTTCTGATAATTTTTCTAAATCATACAATGATAAATTGTTTTCAATTATACTATGTGCTCCGATATTACCAATTAGTCTAGTTATATTTGCAGCACTATCTAATGTTTGTGGTAAAATGCCAATACTAGATAAATGTTGTATTTTATCAGCTAAATTTTTTCCATTTGCATTTTTATTGTTAACTATTAGTTCCAGTGTTCTTCGCAATGATAATGCAAAGATATTCAAATCTGTATTCTTTGTTAGG
>CAVFEO010000010.1:11550-20311 GCA_963621425.1 bacterium
GCTTGTCTAATTTCTTTGGGAACATGATAATTAAGTTTATTGTTTGGATAAACGATAAATTCAGTTGCTATTTTATTGCCATTTTCATCAATATCAAAATCATCATCAGATAATATATAACCATAAATTGTTGGTTTATGACAAACTGGACATTCAAAAAATTTAAAATCTTCATAAGAATCATATGAATCTAAATGAATTTCGTTTGTATAATTTGAATGTTCTATCATAATACCTTCGTTTCCGCAATGAAAACAAATATATGTCTTATTAGTATAATTCATTTTTTACTCCATCAGTTTTCTTCATATGCTTGTTTTATTAAAGTTTTAGCAAGTTCAACTTCTTTTTCATTTTTAATTATAAGTTGTAAATCACCACAGCCCCAGTGACCTATCTCTCTTACATCTCTTAATGTGTCATTCAATTCAAAGTCATTAGGATTTAATTTAACATTTAGCAAAATTTTTGTTTGATAAATTTCAAGCGTTGCAAAATTTTTTATTTTCTTGAATGCCATATATAATTTTAAAGTATTTTCTGAAACATCATCACCTAGTGATAAAGCAAAATCTTTTAGTTCATTAAAAATAAGTTTTATTGAATTAGGAGCGTTTTCATATTGTTCAGTGAAAGTTTTATCTACTTGTTTTTTATTTGAAACTTCTTTTTCAATTTCTATTGGGGCAACAGTGTTAGTATTTAACAATTCAAATAGTAATAAATCTTCTTCATATTTTTTATAACGAATTAGAGATACATTTCTATTTATTTGTTTTATTGCTTCTTCATCATACTTGTTAAAATCGCTTGCAATACATATAACTCTTGGCATTGACCAATCAATTTTTTCTGCTTCTTTAATACCTATCTTTTCTATTACAAGCAATTTAAAATTTGCTTTATGTTCCAGTAACCAATTTAAATAAAATAGACCTTGATTAATTACATTTTCATTTGAATGACACTTATATTCAAAAATGACAGGGCAATTGTTTTCATCAATACCAATAGAGTCCATTCTTCCATGATCAATTTTGTATTCACTTTGCAAAAATCTTACACCAAAAAATTCATACATATTTTTTTCAATAATATTTTGAAGCTCTCTTTCAATTGTAGTGCTTCCAGATTTTAATTCTTTTACGTTATTACTCAACTTAAATAGTTTTAGTTCAGACATATATTATTCTCCCTATTTTTAAGTATAGCATAAAATAAATCAATTGTATCGATTTTTGCAGAAATTTATATAGATATTTTTTGATATTAATTAATAAATGAGATCCTCACGTGTGCTTGTCTTGATACAAGTGCTGTCGCTTCGCCACAGCAGACAAGCACACGCTAACAAAAATATAATAAAACGGAGTCAACTCCTATAAACCAATAGCCGAGTTAAAAAGAGTTCGTGCGCAGGATTACCACAAATAAGCGAATGCAAGAGCTTGGACAACAAATTGACGAACTTGATAAACAAATGCTTGTTGAACGCAGTAAAACCACTACAAAGATAAGAGAACAAGACATTAAAGATTTTTACAAAGAAGTATTATTGCAAGAGCCTTTAATCTTAATTGACATACTTGTAAAATAGATAAAAGTATTCAATGATAGATTTGAAATAACTTTCAATAGTCCAATAATAAAGAGTCCTGATACAAAGCAGGGCTCTTTTTTAACTCTTAAAACTAAAATGAAAAAGTATATACAAAACAAACCAATAACATATATAGATGTTAAAATTGATTTTTATATATAGCCATAAATTCGTGGCTATTTATTCCATGGTGTTCTTGACATGAGTCTCTCTTGGAATGGTTAAGATGGTAAATGGGCAAAGCATTAAATGGCTTCGCTCATTTTTTCTTTGCCTTGGCAAAAGCCTAAACCATTCCAACTCATGTAAAGAACCTTTCACGGCATAAAACGCCACTTGTATTATTTTTCGCTTTTTATTAAAGGCTCAAAAACATTTTTAAAATACAACAACTCTCTCGCCTTAATATAATAACCTAAATTTATCATATTTTCAGATATTGAGACTGATTTAAGTGTTTGTAAGTCTACAACTTGACCGGTCGTTTGTATAGTTGGGCCTGAAAATAAAATCCCAATTAATTTACATCTTTTCCCAATAAAAGCATTACCTCGCTTATTTGAATATACACCTTCACTATACAAAAATATTGGGGAGCCGGAAGAACCTGGAAAGCATGCCATATCAACAAGTCCTAGAGATTCGTTGTTAAAATCTATACCTGGATGAAAAGCTGTATAACCCTTTCTAAAAATAGGCAATTTATTATAACTATCCCATAGACCGCGAGGATAGCCAATCATAGTGACTTCTTCTTGTGTATTTAATTCTTCACTTTCAGCATCAGTTAAAATATTTATTTCTTCTAATGTCCTATAAAACATAGATTTATGTAGATTATCATTAATGTGTTGAAGAATAGGAGCTAACGGAGTGCAACATAAATCATACTTTGGATGAAAAAACCATTGAGAATGCAAGTTTATATCAAAAGATTCCGTTGGTTCTCCTTTACCATCTGCAATATGAACACTAAATTTAACATCTTCAATTTGCTTGTTATTTACGACATGTTTATTTGTAATTATGACTGGTACTTTTTTGTCACTTATTGTAAATTCAAAAATAAAGCCTGTACCAGTACCTGCAGATGTTTCCAACTTTAAAGTATTAAACATTAATTGCTCGCCAATTGAGTCGATTTTTATCATAAGTTTACACCTTCTTTTTGCAATAATATATCATATTTTTTAATAAAAAACAAGATAAAAAAGTCTAAATCAAATATTCAAACTCTAAGTATTCAATTTAGACTTAATGTGGTGCACCCATAGGGATTCGAACCCCAGACCTTTGCGTCCGTAGCGCAACGCTCTATCCAGCTGAGCTATGAGTGCGTAATTTCTTAACATTGTAAATATTACAACTATTAATAAATTTTGTCAAGTTGTTTTTAGATATTATGAATTTTATATTCTAGATAATAAAAAAAGAGAGATGTACTCTCTTTTTATTTATCAGAATTTTGTTTTTGAGCTTTAATAGCTTCCTTTCTTTTTGTGTGGACATTGTGGATAACTTGCTTTTTTGTGCTGGCAAAAATTATTTTAGAATAGTCTGCGGGAGGACAAGATGCAATAGTTTTGTAGATAACATCTAGAGGATATTCTTTTCTAATTTTTAGAGCATTTTGCTTTAAAGAATTAAAAGCAATTTGGTTTTGCAAAAGGTATTCTATGTTGCCGGCAATAGTATCTTTAGTAACAGGCAGTGCGCAATTATTATTAATTAAATATTCCTTATTATATACCTCTTGTTGAGGTAGGTTGTTCACAATCAAACTTGGTGTGCCTGTTGTAATTTGCTCTGTTGTAGAAAGCCCACCTGCCTTGCCAAGCACAATATCAGCACTATTCAAGTAATCTGGTATTTGGTCTGTGAAGCCAATATTTACAATTTTATGTATTAAATTTAATTTTTGTATTCTATTATCTAAATCTAGTTTGCTTTTTTCGTTTTTGCCATTAATTATTATAATTTGAATTTTATCTTTTATTAAAGAAAATTGCTCCATAAGTTTGGCGTTAGTGATAGGGAAAAAGCTAGCCTTCATTACAAGTAAAGTAAATAAACTTTCATCTAAATTTAATTCATTACGAGATTGTTTTTGGCTTTTATTTACAAAGAACTTATCTGCAATAGGAATGCCAGATACAATTAACTGTTCGTCTTTGTAGCCAAGCTTTTTAAAGCTATCAATCATATAGTCGCCAGTTAAAAACATATAATCAAGACCATCAGCGCAACATTCCCAATAAGGGGAAATTCCATAATCCAAAGTCATGCAAATAATCTTAGCAGGAATACTATAGCAACGTTTTAAATTTGTTAGTGCAATAGAGCAAAAGAAATATGTGGAAACAATAACATCAGGTTTAAAATCATATATTTTGTTTAACATCCCATACATTAGAGGATAAGAAGATCTGTTAGCTTTTGACTTATCTTTATATTCAGCATTAGTGCGTTCACTTTTTTTAAAAAAGTGGTTGTAAAGCCAAACGAAGTGGTTACAAACTAAAAAATAGCCTTGCTCCATAGCCCAAGCATTAAGTTTTGGGGCATAGCTTTTATACGCATCAACAATTTCAACAATTGCTGATGGGTCTTTTTCTTTTATTTTTTCGCTAATATTATGAGCTGTGGAATTGTGACCGTTACCAGCACTTGCGGAAAAAATTAAAACTCTCATATATCCTCCCGAGAAGTTAAACCAAATTTGCTAAAAATTTAAACAATATAAATGATAAAGTTTATTAATTACTTAATATAATACATCAAATTTACTTTAAAAACAACTAAAAAGCAATAATTTATTTTTCCCGAATTAAAATAAATGACGAAATAGTAATTGTTATTAATCTTAAAAAATTGATGATAAAAACAGTTTTAATATTTTAGCCTTTAAAATTATGAAAAATTTATTTACTGATATAATTAAAAATTTAAAACAAACATAGCAAAAGTTTGTTATATTTGCAATTTTAGGGGTTTAGTTTAAATTTAATTTTAAAAATTCATCAATAATTAAAATCAAATAATTTTATCAACCAATTTAGCTCTTTTCAGTGGAATTGGGGTTACCTGTGGCGAAATGGCTTTATCTACACGCAAAACAATTGCTTTAGTAAGTTCATTTTTAATTCCATAAGGGACAAGAACGCAATCACCTTTTTTAAGCATTGGCAAGTGGGTACATAAATACCAACCAATTTGTTCCGTATCTATAATTTGCACTTTGCAAAAATCAACAGGTTCGTTAGTCTTTAAAACTCCGCCAGAAAGAGAATGAATCATTTTTTAATACCTCGCTTCGATTAATTATATCAAAAAGTTAAAAAATGACAATAAAATAATAAAAAAAAGTAATACGGAAAGAAAAAACGCAAAAAAGAGATATTGTGTTGTAATTTATATCATCCAATGTTAAAATAATTTGTATATTAGTGAATAAATAGGTGAATATGAAAAATTTTAAGTTACTAAAAGAATGGTTTAAATTTTCTAAACCAAACAAAAAGTTGTTTATATTATCAACGATGTTTGTCGTTTTGGCATACGCATGTCTTGCTGTTTCGCCAATTTTTGCGGCAAAAGTTGTTATTAGTGTTAATGCTGCCGATTGGCTTGGCGCAGGCATTAACTTAACTATTGTGTTTGCGTTTTTGGTTTTATGTTATACTTTTTGGCATGGGAACTATGTGGTGTTCAGTAAACTAGTTGAAAGCGTGTATAGCAGATTAAATATGCAGTTTGCTGAAAAAATGCTTAATGCAAAACCAAGCAATTTTGTTAAAAATTCCAAAGAGAAGTTATTAAATACTGTCCATTCTGATGTTTATAATATTGCAGACACAATGGATAGACTTGCCATTTGTATTGGTAGAATATTTATGCTTGTTGTAACCATCATAATCATTTTTACAATAAATGTATGGATTGGACTTGCAGTTATTGCGTGCGATATTATCAATTTTATTGTTTTAAACAAAATAGAAAACATGAGAACTAAGCGTGTTAAAGTTACAAAAGAAGACCAAGATGAACAATTTTTGCTATTTTCTCAAATGATTGAAACTAGAAAAACAATTGTCGACTTTAACTTACAAAAGAAAGTCAAAAAAAGATATGAACGCTATTTGAACAAATACATTGGCGATTTAAACAAAAAGACATATGCAGATTCATATGTATCTAATTGGTTTGTTGTGTTTTACCAACTATTGATATTTATTGTTACAATTGTAGTAGTTGTACTATGTTCGCAAGGGCAAATTGGCATAGAAACATACTTCTTAATTGTTCCGTACATAACTAGCGGAATTGAAACCACAAACACGGTGTTTGAATTTATTCCGTACCTTAAAAATACCGAAATATATATCCGCAGAATAAAAGATATTCTTGAATTTAAGGAATATCCAAAAATTGAAAAGGGTAGCAACAAAAATGACGATATTGTTGGTTACATAGATTTTGAAGATGTTTGCTACAGCGGTGATATATACAACCCAGAAATTAAAGATATAAACTTCCGCATTGCACCTCGCAAAACCACACTTATTTATGGTGGTAGAAATTCTGGCAAGCGAACGATTTTCCACCTTATGCACAGGCAAATTGAGGCAACTAGGGGTGCTGTGCTTTTAGATGGCGTTAATATTGTGGATTATGCAAATAGTGTGTTTGTTAAAAACTTTAACTATATTGGCACCAAGCCTCAGTTCTTTCAAGACACCATATATAACAACTTGCGCACAGTTTGCAAAGATGATGAATTGATTAATAGCACTTTAGAGTTTGTTGGCTTAAATGAGTATATTAAAAAGTTGCCTTATAAAATGGGCACCCTTGCCAATGTGCTTCCTGTAGAAAAACAATATTTCTTGTCTATTGCAAGAACGCTTTTAACAACTTCTGAGGTAATTGCGTTTTATGAATTCCCAACTTATTTAACAGCACAAGAAATTGAAAGACTTAATAAAATGCTATTTGCACTTCAAGGCACAAAAACAATAATCATATTTGCATCAAACGATAAGTTTGCAAATAGTGCAGATAAAGTAATAACCATCAAAGACGGAAAACTAACAAATATTTCAGTTGGAAACAACGAATTTGTTGGCTTTGAAGAAGATGAACAATAAAAAAAGACGCAACCGGCGCCTTTTTTATTTAATATTTGAACAAAATTTTAACTATTACATAAGGAATATTCATTGCAAAAAAAATAATTTTTTGGTATAATATTTTTACAAAAATTGGCGATTTTAGTAGGTGTAGTGTTCTAATTAAAAAAGGAATACACTTCATCAAAAATAATTGGATAGATGTATGGATAAAAAACGATCAATTTTAAATGTTACGATATCAATAATATCCAAAATTGTTATGTTGATATTGGCAATAGTTGTTAGAAGAATATTAATTGATAACGCCGGTAATGTTGCAAACGGTGTTTTTTCGCTTTATACTAATATAATAGGATTTTTAGCAATTGCAGAGCTTGGGGTAGGAACTGCGATAAATTTTTCTATTTACAAACCTATTGTACAGGGGAACACTAAGAAAGTGGCTGCTCTTTATAATTTGTACAAAAAGGTATACCTAATAATAGGAGTGATAATAGGGGTATTGGGTGTGTCTTTAATTCCAGCATTACCTCAACTCGCAAAAGATTACAACAGTACATTTAGTTTAGAATTAACCTTTGCTATAATGCTAGTAGATGTCGTGTTGACATATGCATATAGTTCTAAAACATCTCTTATAAATGCTTATAAAAACAACTATATCACGACTCTTTTTAATTTTATAAAGACATTAATTTGTAGTATTATTCAAATTGTAGTGCTAATAGTAACAAAGTCATTTGAACTTTATTTAGCTGCAAGAGTGGTAAGTACTTTGCTTGAATGGTTAATGACAAGTATTTATGCTAGGAAGCATTATGGTGAGGTAATTGATACAAATGAAAAAATTGATGATCAAACAAAAAAAGAAGTTATTAAAAATACCAAGGCAATGTTTATGCATAAAATTGGTGCAGTATTTGTAACTACTACAGATAGCATTATAATTTCTGCGTTTATAGGCGTTGCGATTTTGGGCCAATATACAAACTATGTTGTAATTGCATCTGCAGTTTTAGGCGTTTTACAATTGTTTTTTACGCCTTTAACATCTATTGTTGGCCACTTGTGTGCTGAGTGTAATGGCGAAGAACAAAACAGATATTTTAAATTAATGTATTCTTTTAACTTTACAATTGGTATTGTTTTCTTTTTAGGGTTTTATGCAATTGCTGATAATTTAGTTTCTATTTGTTTTGGAAGTGATTTGGTTATGGATTATAGTATTCCATTAATAATCGCCATTAATTATTTTATTCAATTTATGCGAACCACAGCATTATTGTTTAAAGATGCAACAGGTACATTCTATTATGACAGATGGAAACCAGTATTAGAAGGTGTAGTGAATATAATTCTTTCTATTGCATTTGTACATGTGCTTGGTATTGTTGGCGTAATTATAGCAACAATTATCACCAATATCTTAATATGCCATATAGTAGATCCATATGTTTTATATAAACATGGATTTAAACAAAAAATGGGTGGGTATTATTTGTTGAATTATTCATTGATTGTTGTATTTATTGCTTGTATTGCGGTGTTGCATTTTGTAAAAGTAAGTTTAGATAATGTATTTTTGGAATTGGTTGTAAATGGATTTATTGCTGTGGGTATAGCTCTTGTGCCTTTAGTTATAATGTTTATAATGTCTAAGCAATATAGAGCAGATGTTAAAAAGTTTTTTGGTTGGGCAAAAAAAATCAAAGAGAAAATTTTTAAAAAACACTAGATCGTGTTGGTTAATGGTAAAAAGGAGATTAATAGTGAAAGATAAAATAAAAGTTGCTCAAATTATCGGTAAAGCTGCTGCTGGTGGAGTAGAGTCTGTAATAATGAATTTGTACCGAAATATTGATAGAGATAAAATACAATTTGATTTTTTTGTTGAACAACCGTCAACTATTATTGATGAGGAAGAAATAAAAAAGTTAGGCGGAAATATCGTCATTATTCCATCATATAAAAATCCTTTTAAATATATGAAAGTATTAACTAAAAAGTTTAAATATGGTAATTATGATAT
>CAVFEO010000011.1:0-15429 GCA_963621425.1 bacterium
GCATATATTTAGGGAGGTTAAAATATGAGTCAATTCGCTTTATGGGTTGCACTTCTTGTTGTGCTTATGATAGCGGTTGTGTTATGTATTTGTTTGATTAAAGTTAACCAACTAAAAAAAGACGAAGCACTAGCTAAAAAACAAAAGGTAACTGTTGTTGCAACTAAAAAAATTAAAAAGGATTATAGCGCTAAAAAAATGTTTAGCTTTACCCCTTTTGATATAGATGTATATGATCTTTATCCAGAACTTAAAACTGTTAAAGATATAAATGCATTCTATAATAATTTATACGAAAGAAATAAATATTTTTATGATGTACTAAAGTTTAAAGACTGCCTAATAGAAGAAGAACTTGGTGGCAGTGTTAAAAGTGAATTAAAACGCTATTTTAGCGATTTTGATATTGAATACAACGATGAACTACTTGATAAATTTGCATCTCTTACACTTGATGATGCTAAAAAGATTAACAGCGATAAACTTATGATGCTTGGCTTAATGCAAATGTTTGGCATTGGTTGCAAGCAAGATGTTGCATCTTCTTATTACTTTTTAGATTCTGCTTATTTTTTAGGCAACAAAAAAGCAATTAAAATTTTTGAGCCTTTTGAACAAGCAATGGATGCTGAAGAACTTTGGATAGAACCTGACGAAGCTTGGGAACTACTTTATAGGGCAAAAGCAGGTGATGAAGAGGCTATTAAACTATTTGCAGAAGCAATTACACTAGAATACACTATAGAGGGCTACAACACTCATAGTAAAGAATGCTTTGAATTTGCAATTGCTTGTGCAGAACGCGTTGCAGAACAAGATGCGGAAATTTGGTTTAAACTTGGCTCTATGTTCTTGCGTGACGATTTTGAGTTAGAGCGTGAACGCGCTAAAATGTATTTGCTAAAAGCAATAGACCATAATGTTGCAGAAATTGACGAAGCACAACAACTTCTATACATATGGTTCCACGGTGAAGAGTAACAAAAATAAGGTCAAGGGCAATAATTACCCTTGCCTTTTTTCTTTTGTCCAACTTGAACATACCTTTAACTTCCTCTATGCTAAACTAATTTTGGAAGCAAAATAATTTTTTGCTTTACATTTGCAAAAAAGGAGGTTATACGATATAATATGAGTAAATTGTTTGAAGATGCAAGAATTTTCTTTTCTAATGCGTTTGGTATAAATGCTGATAGCTGGGTTATGCGTAAAAGCACATCCAGTTTAAATTTGGATAATTGTAACGGCGTTGCTAAATATGATGATAGCACTCATACATGTGAGTTGTGTGTAGCACTTAATTTAACAATTTACAAAAACAATAACAAGCCCGATTACAATCACCCTAACTGCAAGTGCACATATGTTGAGTGCAGTGAACCCAATGTTCAAGTGGAATTGCATATAAAAAAATAGCAAGATACTTATTTAACAATAAAGATAAATCTGCAATGATGCGCAGTATGGGTTATTATCCAAGAGATACAAATAAATTGCACAATACTATTTACAAATTAGTTAAAGAAAAATATTTGCAAAATGAATATCAATTAAAAACTTTAGATAATGCTGGTCAACACTTCAAAATTATTTTTAATTTACAAGGAAAATATGAAAAAGCTAACAAATTTTATGAATGCTATATTGGCTGCATTGCTTACCCATACGGCAAAATTAAAGTTGCTACACCATTGGTAAAAAATAAAAAAAAGGAGATTTATTAATGAAATATTTAGATAGTATAGAAGTAACTACAGATAAATATGCTCACTTAGGTATAAAAAAAGGCACTAAAGGTGCTATTGTTATGCCGGAAATTAGAAACAATACTTTTGAATGTGAATTATTTGAAGTAGATGAAGAAATATATCCAATATTATCAGTAAACGTTTCTGATTTAGAAGTTATACAACCATCAGATATAACGGATAAAGATATTTTAGAAGATTTGCCAAACCAAGACCCTCACTGGTGGTGCAAAGTTGAAGATGGTTACATTGTAAACCTACTTGGCGAGCGCAAAAATAAAATACCTTACGACTACGATAGTTAATGTTTTATGGGTTTTTATATAATATAATTTTAATTTTTTAATAAAACTAAAATAAAACACTAGCATTGTGATAGTGCTTTTTTAATTAATTGACTTCTATTTCTTTTTGTTTTATTGCTTGCTTTTGGTCATCTTCAATTTTTTTGTATAAAGGGTTTTCCCACAAAAGCACTTGTCCCACATCTAGTGTGCAATCAGAGTACACTTCTTTAATAAAGTCATCGCCATCGCTTTTTATTTCTTCTGTAATGTAATCTATTGGGCAACCAGCCTCTAGTGCTTCTTTATCACAAGGGAGTAAATTAGTTAAGTAATGATTAATATAATTATTAAACAAACTAATATCCACTTTTTCTAATTCGTTATTTAGCGTAATGTATGCAAAATGTTTTATAAGCAAATCTTTAATGCCGTCATCTGTTAAATCACCGACTTTACCCTTAACCCTTGTATATATTTTAGAATTTAATAGGTGGCTAATATCGTTTGCACCCATACCAATTGTAATTTTACTAACATTTTCTTGCCCCATAGCATCTAAAATACCACGAACAACCTCATTAAGCATAACTTTAAATGCCTGCTCTAAGTTAGAAATTTTTTTAATGCGCTAACTGGTATTTCTATGTTATCTATTGCACTAATTCTTCAATTTTTGCATGACAAAAAGCGTGCCTTTCTATACTTCTTACACTGCTTGGAATAACAAACTTGCCCAATTTACACGAATCAAAACAATCTTCGCCTATAATTGTTACGCCTTCTGGCACACCTGTACACCCGGCAAACCCTTGCACGGCAACAACATCGCCATTTTCTCTTTTTATTAAAATGTTGCCTTCAATGCTGTATATTGGATTGTTATGTATGCTAACATCTTGCAATTTTTCGCACCTTATAAAAGGCACATAACCAACATTTATTAAAGATGCTGGCAACACAACTTTTTCTAAATTAGTACAATCGCAAAAAACAAGGTCTTTAATCTCATTGCTTAACTTTTTCGTAATTAGTTAAAGCGTCATCATTATTTGTTATGCTTTGTTTTGCTTTTGTTAAGTTTTCCACTTTTTGCTCCCCAATGTGTATATTTAATAATTATATAATAACATAAATATATTTTTTTGGAAACACCTACCTAAAAAAGCCCCTAAATGTTCTGCACCCTGTTAGCGAAAGAATAATAAAAAGACCTAGAAAGGAATATTGATACTATTTCAATGTTTCTTTCTTTTTTTGTGTCCAAAATATGTATAATTTATGATATAATTTATATAGTGATAAACGATTATCACACACAAAAAGGAGATGTTATTATGGAAAACAAAAGATGTGTTCAGCATAAAGAATATACTGCTGAAGTAAAACGAGAAATCTTAAGGAAACACTATGAAGAAGGAGCAACTTCTAATGCACTTGCAAAAGAATATAATATTCCTAGAAGCACAGTAAAAAATTGGTTTGCAAAAACTAATAATGGTATTGATGTCTTAATTGATAGAAGACCACAATATTCTGGTAGAATAGCAAATCTTGATACTGACTACAAACAAAGATATGAAATTCTAAAAAAATGGAAGATTTCCTGATGCTTCAACAAGGGAGAAAGCCATCTTTATAAACACTTATAAAAATGTTTATCCTGTAAAACTGATGTGTGAAGTATTAGAAATTTCTCAAGCAACTTACTACAGAATCAGTAAACGAGCTAGTAAAGATGATTATGATGCTTCTCTCATATTTAATGTTTTTAATGAATCATTACAAACCTATGGTTATCGAAGAATAAAACAAGCATTATTAGAAACTTATGGACTTGTTATGAACTCTAAAAAAATCCTAAGACTAATGAAGGAATATCGTATAGTGCCTGTTTATTCTAAACGAAAGAAGCAAACTGCTCAAAAAAAAGTTTTGGAAGAGAATGTAAAAAGCAATTTACTGAAAAGAAATTTTACTGTAGATAAACCTGATATTGCTTGGGTAACAGATATAACTTACTTAACTTTCAAAGGTAAACGATTATTTTTATCAACTATTATGGATTTATATGATAGAAAGATTGTGTCATACAAAATACATTATTTAAACGATATTCCACTAGTTGTTTCAACCCTGATTTCTGCTAGATTAGAGCGATATAATGCTCAAGGAACAATAATTCATAGCGACCAAGGATTTCAATACACATCTCCTGAATATCAAATGTGGTGTCGTAAATTTGGTTTTCAAATATCTATGAGCAGAAAAGGAACTCCGTTAGATAATGCAGTTATAGAAAGTTTTCATAGTAGGCTTAAAAATGAAGTTATGTATAACAAAGACTTTAAAAATATTAACGAATTAAAACAGGCTGTATTTGACTGGATTTGGTTCTATAATCACGGAAGAATCAAAGGAAAAAGAAAAACTATAGAATATATTAACTTTAAAGAAAAATATAAAAAGAAAAATTCTTAACAAATATTGATACAAAATAAAAAAAATTATGTTATAATAAATTTATTAAGGAGAAAAGTTTATGAAGTTTTTAATCAAAAATACCTTTATGTCATTAAGAGGTAATTCAAAAGTAACAACCGAAGACGGACAACTTGCCTATAAGGTTAAAGGAAAATTATTTAGCAATTTAATATCTAAAACTTACAAAAAAATAATTAAAGACGCAAATGGCAAAAAACTTTTTGTTGTTAGAAATAAATTTTGGCACAAACCATTTTATAAAAGTGCTTTGATATTTCAAAATGGTAAAAAACTTGCAACAGTTCAAAATTCTCATTTCATAAAAAATGGATATGAAGTTACAGGAGCAACCGAAGAAATTAAGGTTGAGGGGAAATTTTGGAATTTGGACATTATGCTTGGGGGTAAAAAAATTGGACATATTGGGTGCCCAGAAAAAATGACACTTGATGACGCTTACACTCTTGAAGTTGACGACCCAGAAGATGCTCCATTTTTGGTTGCTATGATGATTGCGATTGATAATGTTCACGACCAACTAAGAAGGGGGTAATTATGGCAATAAAGTTTAAAATAAACGAAGATGAAAACGAAGCCAAAGAAAGAGAGCAAAAATTACAACAAGAAGAAAACGAAAAGGCATTACAAGAAGGTAGAAAACCACAAGATTTGGCAAAAAACAGAAAGCGAAAAACTGCAAAGCAAAAATGGTCAAACACTCTTTTAACCCTTTCAATTATTGCTGTTATTTATGCTATAACTTATAGTTTCTCTGGACTGATACTTGGATTGCCTGTGGCTGTTCTATGGATTGCTTGGTTTACGATAGTATTCATTGTTACTGTCGTCACCATTGGAATGATTTGGTTAAGTGATGACTTTAAAAGTTTTAACAATGGTTTTAAGTCTTTTAATGAAAGTCTAACTAATGGCACAGGTTCGGTGATGGACTTTATGTATAAGATATTCCCATACATTTCTGCTTTTTTCGCTTTATGTATAATTACTTTCTTAATCTTTACTATTGTTAATTATAAACGACAACAAGACAAAAAAGAAGGATATAAAGGCAAACTTATTTGGGCAATAGTATTAACAGTTATATTTGTTATTGCAACAATTTTTGATATTATTGCATTTACCAATTTAGCATAGAAATAAATTGGTTCGCTTTAACCTATTTGTTAGTATGCTATAATACAATCAATAAGGAGAAAACTTATGGTTAAATTAAAAAATAAATAATAAATAAAAAAAAGACCACTTATTATTACGATAAGTGGTCTTTTCCTTTATATAATTTACCAGGGCTTTATTTTTTTGTGTCATTTTATGGGTGCACATCAAAAGTTATATGGGGCTTTTGTGCTTTTATTTTAATGTCCACTTACAGCGAACGGGAGAAATTATTACGCCTTCTTTTTTAAGTTCTGCAAAAATTTTATCTACAATTTTTCTATCTAGTCCAGTAATTTCTGCAATTTTGCCGGTATTTACTGCTTCCCCTGCCTTTTTAAATGCTTGAATAATTTGTTCTCTTTCTGTCATACAATTACTTCCTTTTCTCTATTTATTTTCTGCGTTTTGTTTATTATTAAATTCTGCTTTTAACTCTAAAAACTTATCTAAAATATCATCATAAGCAGACATTTTTGCCTTAACAAAATCTACTTCCCAAGGCTTAATTCTGTGCCACCACTTGCCTATAAACTTGCAAGAGCCCTCTCTAACATTGCAAAAGTGATGAACAACAATATCTTCATAATACACATCTTTAGAATTAAACTTTTCTGGCAACTGCTTAACCAGTTTTGCAGATTTATTTAATGCATCTTGGTCCATATATGCCATACGCTTAGTTAAACACAAATGTCTTGTTTTTTCTAGCATTTTAGTTTCTCTAATTTTTTTCATATTAAGAAGCAAAACGCCAGCATTAAAGTAAAACTTTTTAAACCACCTTGAAGGGCTTGCCCAGTTATAAATATCTGTAACGGCGCCAAGTTCATAATCATCTACATTTATATTATAAAGTTCTTCTAAATTGTTGTTAATAACTGTATCTGTATCTAAATACAAAATTTTATCTGGAATTTCTTCTATCATATCTGCAAACAAGCGCAACATAGAATATGGCGTAAAGTGGTTTCTTAAATTTACGCTATTAATCATTTCTTTTCTAAATAAATCTGTAATATCTAGCAGTTTTAAACTGCTATTTGGGTTTACTTCAGTTAAAATTTTTTCTAAAAAAGCCCTTTGTTCTTCTATTATTGGTGCAAACCTTGCATCAATATCACGCAAATCCATAGTTAAACAAAACGCATTTATTTGGCATTTTGTGTGCTTTACCATAGAAAGCAAGGTTATTGTCATACCATCAAAAACTTTTGTGTTGCCTGCAAACATTATATTAATCATTTTTTTCTCCCCTATAACTTTGAATTATTCTTTCGTAATCTGCATAAGCCTTTTCAACAGCCTTATCCCAAGTTACATATAAATCTCTATATGCGTTTTCGCTTACCTCTTTGTACTTATCTTCATCTGCAAAAATCTCCTTAATTTTCTCTGCAAATGCATCAACATTATTTTCTGCTATGTAGCCATTAACATCTTCGGTAACTGTGGCAGATGTTGCAGAACCGCGCAAGAAAATAGTTGGCGTTTTTTGGCTAGCAGCCTCTATTTGCACCAAACTGCTTGCATCATATAATGAAGGGAACAAAAACAAATCTGCCATTTTATAGTGCTTTGCAATTTGCTCTCTATCTGTAATTTTGCCAGTGAAAATCACATTGTTTTCTAGTCCATCTGCTTTGATTTGCTTTTTAAGTTTTTCTTCATCTGTACCAGTGCCAACATAAAACATTTTAAATTTAAAGCCCGCATCTTTTAGCACCTTTAGTGCCTTTGCTATAAAGAAAATATTTTTAAGTGCAGTTAATCTGCCAAGGAACAAAAACACCTTTTCATCCTCTTGCACGCCATAATGTGCCCTTAATTCTGCTATTTGCTTATCATCTGTAAAAAGCACCATATCTGTTCCGTTGTTCTGCACTTTTGGATAAACTTTTGCACCATAATCAAAAAATATTTTAGCAATAGCGCTGTTTACCGCCCAACACTCATCGCACTTGTTAAACACACGCATAATAGAACTAAGAAGTATATGTGTTAAACTGTTTAATTTAACAGATTTTTTAAAGTCTTGCTTGTACTGGCTGTGCATTGTAGCAACTGCTGGTATGTTATGTTTTTTTGCATATTTAACTGCCATTTTGCCAATAGAAAATGGCGAGTGTATATGCACAATATCAAGTTTAGCATCTTCTATTGCTTTTTGAAAGTTTTTATCACTTTTAGGAAGTGGTAAATCATAATCTAAAAAGGTTAATTTAAACTTCTTTTTGCACCTAACCACCTTATAAGGAAGTGTACTATCATCAAATTTTTTTCTTCCCTCTGGTGCAAAAACTGTTACATCACAAAATTGTGCTAACCTTCTAGCATAGTTATCCACAACCATTATAACACCATCTACCATTGGAAAAAATGTATCAATAAATAGTCCTATCTTTAGTTTGTTTTGCATTGCTCGCTCCTAATTTTTATTGTATCATATTTGCTTTTTCAACGCAAACAAAAATCAACAATATATTTATAACAAATAAAACAAAAAAAGACCTAGTTTTTAATTAGGTCTTTAATACATAAATGTTTTGTTTTTTGTTTTTAGCGTGCGCCAAATCCGCCACCAGAGAACCCTCCGCCAGAAAATCCTCCGCCACCAGAGAACCCTCCGCCAGAAAATCCTCCGCTGCCACCAAAAGGTGATGTATTTAGCGAATGATTATTTTTTGTTAGCGAGTAGTTTAAATTTGACATCATACTCATAAAGAAAAATGCTTGGAAATATTGTTCGCCTTCAATTTCTAACCAATCAGGGTATTCCATTTCAAGCCCGTCTAACTTTTTAATCCATAAATCAGAAAGGTTAAACACATACGCATATGGTAAAACTCTAAAAAAGTAATCTGGCTTTTCATCGACAAAGCGTTTAATTTGCTCAACTTCGCACTTTTGTATAAACTCTTTAAAGCCAAGCACCCTACCACGCATAACTTCGCCCTCATAAGATAATTTAGGGCTTACCATTAATAAGTAATATGCGCCAGTTATTAGAATTATTGACCATATGTATATAAAATATGGGTCTATTTGAACAATGTTACACTCTGGCGAAAAATAACATTTAAACGCCACAACCAGTGCAAGCAATGACGGAATTAAAGATAATAATTTACCGCGCCTACTCTTTTTGTGCACTAACAGTAAAATAAGCGAACATGTGGTTAAAATAAAGCACATTATTGAACAATACAATATAGGCAGAGTATTAAGTGTTGCAATTAAATACATTGTTATAAATATAGGCACAAACATATAATAGCGAGCACTAGTTAACTTTTTGTTAGATTTATTTGCAAACATTTTATCTTCTAGTTCATTGCTTCTCATTTTAAACGAAATTCTTGCCAATTCGCCTTTAAAGTTTACTATCCTTGCCGTATCTTTTATTTTGCTTTCGTCACCATTTTTACCTACTTTGCCAAACAACCCTTCTAGCACTTTAACTTCGTGCTTTAACAAATCTTTTCTATCTTTTTTAAGGTTGATAAAAATGTATTCGCTATCATCATAAACTTCTTTGTCTTTCTCGCTTTCTGCTATAACTTTATCATCTTTTTTTGAATTATAAGATTTTTTAACAATTTTTAAATAGCCACGGCTTGCTAAATTTATAACCGTTGCTGTAATAGATTTTGATGAAACTGTATATTCGCTATACTTTTCTGCATCAAGTGGGCAAATACCACTTGGAGCGCTAACTTCAACAGGTGTAGATATTGGTCTTTTTTGAGAAAATAGCACCGCATAAATTACCGAAACAATTAATATAATTAGCGTTAAAATAAGAGCAATATATAACAAATAGTTAGGTACAATTTGATAGTTTTTTACATCAAAATAGCCATCATCATACACAGCGCGCAAAGTTATTCCTTCGCCTGCATCTAAATTAACTGGGGTTGTTATTTTAATTTCGTTACCAAAAACGCTAGCACCTTCTAATTGAGTTGCTGAGCCAGATACGCCAGTGTATACTTTCCAATCTTTAACAGCGCTGGCATCTGGTAGTGTTACGCTAAAGGTTACATTTTGAACTTTTGCGTTACTTGCTGTGCCAACAATATTAAAATACAAATCATCAAAGCCAGCGTTATCATCGTTTGGCAAATCATATGTATATGATATTGCGTATTCTCGCACTTCACCCTTTGGGATATATGTGCTGGTTTTTAGTCCAATTGTTAAATAACTTACTACTTCATCATAGTAAACATTTAATTCTTCATTGTGCGTGCCAGCACCTTTGATGTCTGTTATTTTGCTATAATATGCCTTTCGCTCCACTTTAGCATCATCGCCTTGACGATAAACATAGCCAGCGTATGGTATGTAACGCACAACTTCAGATAAATGAGAGGTTAAAAATTGCATAGAAAAAGTTTCTAAAACTTTAACCTTTCTATCTGTTGTAACATCTGCTTTTACATTAAGTGATGTAATTTCACAAACAGGTTCACTTGTAGCACCTTGTCTTAAATCTTGCTCCCCAAAATTAGGCGAAGACAACATACCAAACAAAAAGGCTCCAATAACAATAAGTGAAATAACTAAACTTATTACAAAGTTTACATTGTATGTTGCAGAATTGGTTACCCTTTTAGCATAAAATGGACTTTTCATAAACTAAAATTCCACTTTAACATTTTTTCTTTCTTCTGGGCTATCTAGTTCAAACATTGGTTCTTTTTCAAATTTATAATGTTTTGCAACAATATTGCTTGGGAACATATCAATTTTATTATTAAGGTCAAGAACTCTAGAATTGTAAAAGCGTCTGCTATCTGCAATTTCTGTTTCAATTTCTCTTAATTGTGTTTGCAAATCCATAAAGTTTTCGTTTGCCTGTAAATCTGGATAAGATTCTGCAAGAGCAAATAGGCTCTTTAATGCATTAGTTAGCCCTGCTTCTGCCTTTTGTTTTTCTTCAATAGTGCCAGCACTATAAGCCGTGTTTCTTGCTTGAATAACTTTTTCTAATGTTTCTTGTTCGTGTTTAGCATAACCTTTTACAGTGTTTACAAGGTTAGGTATTAAATCATACCTTTTTTTCATGTATACATCCATACCTGAAAAACTTTCTTTTGTTCTATTGCGTAATCTAATTAAAGCGTTATAGGTTGTAATCCACCAACCAACAATGCCAATAATTAGAAATGCAATAACTCCTAAAACAATCCATAATGCAGTCATAATATAATTTCTCCTTTTATTTTTTATAAGTTAATTGTAATTAAAGTTAAGTTTAAAGTGCTTAGTAAATAATTTGTGTTATTTTGCTATTTTAAGTAAAAGGTTTGACACATTTATATCATAGTTGCTAAAATAACTGTATTATTAAAATATATGCAAGGGAACAGTTATGAAAATTAAAAACATATACATAGGTGGCTGGTTCCAAAGAACTATGCTTCAACTTTCTGAAATTTACGACTTTTTGCGCGGTGAGCCTACACAAGTGGCTTTAGATAATGCAATACTTGCGCAAAACTTAAAAATGGTTGATGTAAATGAACTATCTTATAGTGTTAGCGGTGAAGAATTTTTAGAGTATAAAACAAAAGATGAAATACATGTTAAAATATTTGAAGATGGGCTTATTGTGCTTAAAAAAGAAGCTTCTACCAGTGAAGAATTAACGCACGATATAGACTTTGTTAAGGCATACTATGAAAAAAGTCTTTCTAAGGCAATAAACTACCTATTTAGTTTAGGTGCACCCGTTCCAAAAGAACTTGCTCATATAGAAAATGTGTACCCTTATTTTGTTGTGTGCAACAATGCAAAAGATGCAGAATTGCAAGAACTTTTAGATTCTACTGGCAAACAAAAATATTTTACATTTAAAAACGATAAATATGAAGTAAGGCGTGGCGATGTTTATTACTTTATTAATAGCAAAACAAAAGAAGATAGTTTAATAGAGCGCTACATTGAAGAAGAAATTTTTATTCGTGATTTTAAAAACCAATTACATAGATATTTAAACATTCACAGAATTGTTTGGGAAAAAATTGATAAAGTAAAAGAAAACCCAAATATTAAAGGCTCTGAAATTTTAAAAATAAGTACAAAATTAGATGGATATGCCAAAACAATAAACCTAATTGATGGGCGTTTAAAACAAATGTCTACATACTTACCAACAAGAGAAAAAATTGCTAAAAACGATGCTGAACTTGAAGAGTTTTTAAATATTTCTGGTTACAAGTACGAAACACTTAAAGACACACTAAATTATGTGCAATATTTGTGGGATATGACAAAACAACATGTAAACTCTGCACAAAGTTTGTTTGCAGGCTTAAAGAGTGATGTTACAAGTAAATCAATCAAGAACTTGGCAATAATTACCGCTTTAAGTGCAGGCACTCAAATAATTAACTTACTTACAAAAGGCTCACCAGTGTTCACATGGTTTGGTATTGCCTATGTTATAGTTTTAATTGTTGCTTGCTTTGGCTTAAACAAGTGGTTAAAGTTTAGCGCAAAACAAAGAAGTTATAAAATATCTGATGCAGACTATGAAAAGAACATAGAATTTGAAGAAGAAGAGGCAAGAGAAAAAATTAACAAAAAGAAAAGAAAATAAAAAGGACCGATAATGTTTTATCGGTCTTTTATATATGTAATTTTAATTTGTTGTAAATTTTTAAAATAGATTATAATTTTAATTTACCTGCTAAATTCTTCAATTTCTCTAATTACTTCTGAGGCTTCTTCTTTTCTCTTTCCGCCAATACCTGCTTTAATGCTTTCTTGTAAGTAATATTTAGCATTATCTGCTTGACCTAAATCACGGTACAAAAAGCCTACTTTATTCATTGCCATTTTATCGCCACAATCTGCAGCATCTAAAAAGCAATAAAACGCCTCTTCTTCATTTTTTTCTACGCCCAAGCCATCTTCATACATTACGCCAAGTTCATATCCACCATATTGAGGAGCTTGGTCGTAAGCGGTTTTTAGTAGCGGATACGCTTTTTCATATTCGCCAACCCTGTAATACCTTAAACCCATAAGATAGCACATTTTTGGTTGTTCTATATGTATGCCCATTGCTAAAATTTGTTCTGCTTTTTCAGGTTCGTCTATTTTAGTGAAAATGCTATATAGTGGTGATAAAGCATAATCGTTACCCAATGCAAATGATTTTAATAAGCACTCAATTGCTTTATTTATATCTTTTTTAATACCAAAAAATCTTGCAAATCTTTTTTCTTTGTCCGTCATTTGGTTGTATAGCATTCCCAATTTGTAAAAGCAATGGGCTCTTTTATCTCTAAGTTCATCTTCGTCCATTTCTTCTATTTTATCGCCACTTTTAATATAGCCCAAAAGCGTAAACAATTCATCATAATTATTGCTATTTAGCGCATCTGCAACTTTGTTGCGCGCAAGTTCTTTATATTCATTAAGCGAACTTTCCATTTTTACACTCCTTTTAATAATTTTAATCAATATTATTTAACCATTAAAAACACTTTTTGTCAATACCCTTTTTTGCTTTTTATGTTTACCCCTTTTTAATATTTTATCTTTTCAAACAAAAAAACAAGCCCATAAAATGCTTGTTTTTTATTTTCTTATATACTATTCTTCATCAGAAATTGAGAAAGTTCCATCTTCAATAGTTGTTCCATTATGAGATTCTATTACAATATAATACCAACCATCAGCAGATGCTATATGATCTCTTAATGTTCCATCAAATTGAGCGTTTGCATCATCAACATCATTGATGCATACAAATTCATAATTACCTTCACTTCCTGTTGTTCTGTAGAATTTAAAATCATTTGAAGACATTTTAGAAGTGTTATAAATTCTCTTTAATTGAACATCTCCTGGGTCGCTAAATCTATAATAAGCTTTTTCTGTACCAGAAAGATTTACTGTAATTATTTCGTTAAGGCTAATTTCGTCACCTTGGTATTCGCCACACTTATTGCAGAATCCACAAACATTTAAATCGTTATGTTCATCTAAAACAATTGTTAAGAATCCGCTGTTTCCATCAGGGACACCTGCACTTTTTTCATTTAGACTAATTACTTTAATTAAATAATCTCCACTTTCTTCAATAAATACTGGTGTATCATTTATTGTTGCATTACCAATTGTAGGCCATTCAACTGTTCTAGTTGCAATAACAGTACTAGAACCTTTTTTATAAAGTTCAAAAGTGCTAACATAACCTTGGAAATTTTGGGTAAATGTAAAGTAATAATAATTATATGCTTCTAATGCTATCTTATAATAGTCATATACATCATCTTCAGATGTTCCAATATCTTGCTGTGTTCCAACTGTCATTTCCTTAATTGTAATTGTATATTCAGGGCTTAATCTTTCAAGTTCATTTGGACATACATAGTTGGAGTTTGCCCGCTAGTTGCGGTTGCTGTTGCCACAACAGGTTGCCCATTATACACATTATTAGAATCAACACTAATTGTTATGGCATTATCTTTTAATGTCGCTTCTTGAGATTGTTGTTCTGCCTTAGGGTCATCACCGCACGCTGTTAAAAACAACATACAAGGAATAAGCAAAATCAATGCAAAAATGCCAACAAACCAATAACGACTTAAACTTTTATAAGTTTTTATTTAAATATCTCCTTTATTATCATACCTTTGTTATAACCACAATTATCTAAATTTGTCAATATTTAGATATCATTTTGTCAATTATCCAAATTTTTTATATGAATATATAAACCATTAAAAATAGATTCTTACTCTTAAAAATTTTAAAACAAAAAAGATGCCAAAAAATTAGCAAATAAACTCTGCCTAATTGTGTAAACTAAGTAAAACAAAACAACTATCCAAAGGAGTTTGCACCAGTTGTTATCTAGCGCGACAAAACTGATAAACAAAAAGATGCATTTAAGTTATGCGAGAATTCAGCGAAACATTGTTTTGCGCTGCGCTAAACGCTTTTTTATAAAAAAGCCAACCCTTATAAAAGGATTGTTAAGGTTGGAGCTGGTGACGGGGGCGATGCGTTAATAAAACGCGCATTAAAGCGTTTTTAGCCTAAGCCGGGAGCAACCACAGTTGCGGTCCGGGCGACAGCCTCGAACCCGTGACCTCCACCTTACCAACACACGAACCATTGCTCCAAACTTGTGCCCACGCCCCAAAACCACCCATAAATACTAGCATTTTCGCTAGTATTTTTTTATTTAGGTACAAAATTTTCTAAACCCCATGTACCTAAATGTATTAAACCTATATTATCATCCATTCTTTTTCTTTCCAAAACGCTTTAAAACGACATAGAACTTTGTGAACTTTTGTAGCGGTTGCAATTATATAAATAGTCATTAAAATATTAAATTTTAAAAATTGGATGAAAAATTAAATTTGCTAGTTTTTCTTTTATTTTTTATGCAAAAACAGATTTTTTATGTTATAATGAATTTAAAGTATATCCTTAATTTAAAGAATAAGGGATTATAAAGGAGATGCAAATGCATAACGAATTATATACAACGGAATATGATGTTGAAAAAAAGTTCATTGATGTAATTAAAATGAACTGGTATAAATATAACAACCTATCAAGTTATGAAGAACTTCTTGAAAATTTTAGAAATAAGTTAAACCTTTTGAACAAAGATATCCTTAATTCAAAACCTTTGACAGATGCTGAATTCAAAGAAATTATTATTTATCTTGAAAATAAGACTATTTTTGAAGCATCTCAAATAC
>CAVFEO010000011.1:15439-19680 GCA_963621425.1 bacterium
CAAATACTTAGAACTGGGAAAATTGATATTATTAAAAGAAATGGCTTCCCAGTGTATTTAAAACTTGTTGACTTAAAAGACATTGAGAAAAACAGTTTTGAAGTTACTCACCAAATAAAAACCACAGGTAGTTATGCTGGTAGATTTGATGTGTCTCTTCTTATTAACGGTTTGCCTTTTGTTCAAGTTGAATTGAAAAAGCCCGGAGTTGAAATCAATCAGGCTTTTAATCAAGTTTTGAGATATAAAAGAGATGGCAATTATAGAGGAATATTTAACTTTATTCAAATTTTTGTAATCTCTAATGAACAAAATACAAGATACTTTGCTAATAATGACCAAATATTAAAGAGCAATTGTTTTGTTTGGTCAAACAAAGAAAATGAACCAATAAATACATTATACGACTTTGAAGAAAACTTCCTCTTCTGCCCATTCCTTTTTAGACTTGTATTTAACTATATGATTGATAGTGCAAGAGAAAGAAAACTTTATGTAATGCGACCATATCAAATTTATGCTTTTGAAGCATTAAAAGAAAGATGCTTAAAACAAAATGCTAATGGTTACTGCTTCCACTCAACAGGTTCAGGTAAAACATTAACATCGTTTAAATTTGCGTATGATATGAGTTTAAACCCAAATGTTGATAAAGTATTCTTTTTGGTTGATAGAAAGGACTTGGATGACAAAACAATTGACGATTTTAACTCATATATGTCCACCACAACGGATGAGTTTGTAAATGTAAATAAAACAGATTCATTGATTAAAAAAATACAAAGTGATCAAAAACTTATTATTTCAACAATAAATAAAATGGCTAATGCTTTAAAGGGTAAAAACATAGATAGCCTTGCAAAATATAAAAATGCTAAAATGATATTTATGTTTGATGAGTGCCATAGAACACAAGCTGGCGAAATGAGAAAGTTGATACAAAACTACTTTAAAAATGCCTTATATTTTGGTTTTACAGGAACTCCTATCTTTACTGAAGAAGATGAAAAAACTCAAAATGCAAAATTGACTTCAATTTATTTTGGTAAACCAGTTCATACATACACACTTAAAGAAGCAATTGGCGATCACAATGTTTTGCCACTTTGTATTGATTATGTAAAAACTGTAAAAGTAAAAGATGAATCGGTTTTCCTAGATAAAACAGTCCAAAGCGTAAATTATGAAGAAGCTTTGAATAGTCCTGAAAGATGTAAGAAAGTTGCTGAAGATATCCTTGAACATTTTGACCAAAAAACTTGTGGAAGAAGATACAATGCTATTCTTGCTTGCTCTTCTATTCACTTACTAAACGAATATTACAATATACTTGTAAAAAATCAATTGAATATAAAAATTGGTGCTATCTACTCTTATGAAGCAAATGAAGATTGTAAAGAGGGCGATGTTACAAGTGTTGCAAAAGATCAATTAGCAAAAATAATTGATGAGTATAATAGCAGACCTGAAAACAACTCAAAGTTCTCTCTTACCACCTATGCTCAATATGAACAAGATGTTATTAAGAATTTCAGAAATAAACAATTAGATATTTTGCTTGTTGTAGATAAATGCTTAACAGGTATGGACTTCAAGCGTTGTAATACTTTGTATCTTGATAAATCAATGCAAATGCACGGATTAATTCAAGCAATTTCAAGAACAATAAGAACCTATGATGAACCTAAATCATGTGGAAATATTGTCTGCTATCAAACATCAAGAAAAACAATGGATGAAGCATTGGCACACTTCAACAATGATCAAGATGTTTATAACGATGTTACACTTGAACCATTAGAAAAACTTGTTGAAAAATTAAACGAAGCATTCAATTTTTGTAAAGCAGTTAGAAAACTCGCAACTTCAAAATCTGAAAGTGAAAAAATAACTTATGTAAATGCATTTAGAGATTTGATGAGAATTTATAACAAAGTAAATAACTACATTGATTTTGATATTAACAAGACCAATATGGATATGAAAACTTATTATGAATTGCAAGGATTATATAAAGACATTTACAATGAAATTAAACCAAATGTTACCAAAGAATCAATCTTAAATGACATTGATTTTGAAATATCATTGCTTGGACGAACAAAAGTTAACTTTGACTATTTAGTTGAATTGCTTTTGAAATATAGACAAGAACATGAAGATAAAGGAAAACGCAAAGTTAGAACTGCAATCAGCAGACTTGTTCTTGAGATTAATGATAAATCAAAACGAGAATTAGTTGAAAGATTTGTTAACTCATTTATGGATGATAACATTGATGGGCTTTATGCAAATGCCGATCCTGTCTCTGCTTATGAAGATTTTATCAATACTGAAAAGAATAAAGAGTTGACTAAAATAAGTGAAAAGTATAATGTTGATATGGATAAATTAAAACATATTACTGAAGATTACTCATTCTTCCAAGATGATGTAGAACTAAATAAAGATGTTACTGATTTATTGGATAAAAACATTGATATTGATGCTAGATTAAACATATTAACCAAGTTACCATCAGATATTAAAGGCTACTTTGATAAATTTGATGAAATAACTGTTTATTAAGGAGAAAAAAATGAACGATATAGAACTAGAACAACAACAAAAGAAAGAACTTCACACAAAACTTTGGAAGATGGCTAACTCACTTCGTGGAAACATGGATGCCAACGAATTTAAGGACTATATTCTTGGTCTTATATTCTTCAGATATATTTGCGAACACGAAGAAAATGAATTTGAACAAAGATTACATATTTCACTTGAAGATATGTATAACAAGAATGCAAGTCAATGCCGAGAAGTTGCTATATTAAATTTGGGCTTAGGTTATTTCATTGAACCAAAGCATTTATTTAAAAATCTTGTAAAATTGATTATGACTGGCGAATTTGAACTTGAACATTTATCAAATGCTTTCAAAAACTATTCAGATTCTACAAAAGGTCAAATATCAGAAGATCAATTGTCTGGTCTATTTAATGATGTAAACTTAACATCAGATAAACTTGGAAAAACATACAAAGAAAAAGGCGAGTTGATTGCAAAGCTTATCACTGCCATTGATGAAATTAACTTCAATTTTATGGATAGCAAGATAGATTTACTTGGAGATGCTTACGAATATCTTATCGGACAATTCGCTGCTTCTGCAGGCAAAAAGGCTGGCGAATTCTACACTCCTCAACAAGTTTCTAAACTTCTTAGTATGCTTGTAACAAATGATTTAACTGATGTTAAATATATCAGCGACCCTGCTTGTGGTTCAGGTTCTTTGCTTATCCAAGTTGCAGATAGATTAAAAGAAAAAAATGGTAAATATATTCACATTTATGGTCAAGAATTGAATACAACCACTTGCAACCTTGCAAGAATGAATATGCTTGTCCACAATGTTAACTTTAACAAATTCTCTATTCATCAAGGCGATACATTGAAAGCCCCAAGCGATGAACAAAGAGAGTATGGCAAAATGGATGTAGTTGTTGCTAACCCTCCATTTAGTGCATCTTGGGATCCTAACTCAACAATGGAAAAAGATGAAAGATTCTCAGGCGTTGGAAAACTTGCACCAAAATCTTATGCTGATTATGCCTTTGTTGAACACATGGTAAACAGTTTAAGTGCAACTGGTAGAATGGCTGTTGTTCTCCCACATGGTCCTTTATTTAGAGGTGGTGCTGAAGCAACAATTAGAAGATATCTCGTAGAAACAAGAAATTACCTTGATACAATTATTGGCTTACCTGCCAACCTCTTCTATGGCACTAGCATCCCTGCTTGTATTTGCGTTTTCAAGAAAGATAAAAAAGATAGAAATGTATATTTCATTGATGCAAGCAAGAATTTTGAAAAAGGCAAAAATCAAAACTTATTAAGAAACGAAGATATCGATAAAATTATTGATGCATATACAAACAAATCAGAAATTGAAAAATATGCTCACCTTGCTACCATTGAAGAACTTGAAGAAAATGACTTCAACTTAAACATACCAAGATATGTTGATACTTTTGAAGAGGAAGAAGAAATTGATATCCAAGCAGTAATGTCAGACATCAAAAAACTTGAGGGCGAACGAGCTGAACTCGACAAACAAATTGAGGTTTATCTTAAAGAATTGGGCATTATAAAGGAGGATTAGTATGGAAACTAACAATCAAAAAAACGACCGAAATATAATCCCTAATGATGCTGATAAACAACAAAAAGGCGTCAATGTTCCTAATTTGAGATTT